>NZ_JBHSQO010000014.1:0-195634 GCF_042658445.1 Saccharothrix lopnurensis
GAGTCGAACTCGCGGTTCACGATCCCGACGTAGGTCGAGTCGCTGAGCTTGTTCGCCGCCACCGCCACACCGAAGTAGCGGCCGCTCTGCTGCGCCGCTGCGGCGAGCGTGGTGGCGGCGCCGCTGGCGGGCGTCGCGGCCAGCACCACGGCACCGGCCGAGGCGGCCACGAGCGTCGACACGAGCGCGACTCGTGACACTGACTTCGCTGTCAGCTTCATGTTTGGCACCTTCTGGGGAGCGCTGTTGGTCGGGCAGGCGGAGACCATCGGGGGCGGCACCCGACCGCATCCGGCCTGAAACTTTCAGCAGTATCAACCGAAACAGATCTGCCTGGCAAGCGTGGAAGAGGCCGAAGTTCGCGGCTTGCCCTAGGCGGGGTGGTCCTGCTCCGTGATCAGGAGCCACGCGGTTCTGCGGAACGCGATCGGCTCAGAAATGCTGGAATCCCAGATCAGGACCTGTTCAAGGCCCGCCCCCGTGGATCTTCGAGGTGGTGTCCTGTCCTGGCCCCGAGAAGGTCGACTTCGTCGAAACGTTTCGAAACAAATGACGAAGATTTCGGGGAAACGGGCCCGGTGGTCGGGTTCCCCGGCGCACTCGTCGTACCGGGTTGCTCCGCCCGGTCGAGCCGGTACGTCCTAAGAGGACCGAAAGGGTGCCGTCGTGCTCGGCCTACCGGCCCCGGTCTCGACCGTCCGGCGCAACGGTCCCGCGCCCGTCCGGACGCGGCGCGCGGGCCCGCCGCGCGGGTAGCATGGCGGCGCCAACAACAACACGAAGCTCGTCGGCGCCGGTAGGTCGGTGGAGTGCGCCGGTGTGCTCGCCTGGTCGCGAGCACGGCCGGTCGACCCTCCCGGGTGGCACCGCGTCCGTTCCTCGGGACCGGGTCATCCCGGAAGGACGGCGAGACGTGACCACCGACCACCCCACCCAGGACCACTACGTCCCCGATCCCGACGCCGACACCGCCGCGGTCGTCGACGGCGTGCTGGCCCACCTCGCCGCCGTGACCCGCGAGCGCGGCCTGCCCGACGACCTCCCCGCCGCGGTCCGCGAGCGCCACGGGCGCCTGGTGGTCGCCAACCGGCACCTGGTCGTGGACGAACCCGCCCGCCACAACCTGCGCATGACGCTGGTCCTGGTGGCGGCCTGGGAACTCCTGCGACCCCACCTCGGCGACGACGAGGCCCTGGGGGTCGTGCGCGCGGCCTTCGTCGAACCGCTCGCCCCCGTCGTGCGGGAGGCCGTCCGGGCGGCGCTCGACGCCGAGCCGGACCCGTACCGGGCCATGGTCGCGCTGGCCAGGGACCGCGAGACGACCTCGTTCGGCGCCGGGTTCACCTTCCGCCACCCGGTCGACGACGACCACCGGTTCCACGCCGACGTGCACCGCTGCTTCTACTACGACGTGCTCGTGGCCAACGCGGCGCCGGAGTTGGCGCCGGTGCTGTGCGAGTTCGACCGGAACTGGATCGACGCGATCGACCCGGACCGGCACGGCTTCCGGTTCGACCGGGCGACCACGATCGGCACGGGCGGCGCGCACTGCCCGTTCCACTTCAGCCGGGTGACGCCCGACCGGGCCTGACGGTCCACAGTGGAGGGATGATCACCCCGGGTGCGGGGCCGTGGCGGGGTCGGGTGAGCACCCGACCCCGCCACGGGTCAACTCCCGGGTCGTTCGGGGCGCGAGGGCTGGTCAAGGCCGAGCTCCCGCGCCTCCTCCGCGTCCGGGAACTCGGGGTCGCGCCACTCCTGGGCGCGCGTCGCCCGGCTGCCCCGCAGCTCGTTCTCCAACTCCTGCTTGAGCTGGTCGTCCATCATCGGACCGTGCTGTGCGCTGCCGCGTTCCACGGTGGCTCCTCCGGTGTCGTCGGTGCCTGAACGCACTGTGTACCCGCTGGGGGCCGAATTCCACCTGACCGGACTGGTCTTCACCTGACCGTGGCCCACACGCGTTCGACAGCGCGTTCGTCGAACGGGATCGACACCCCGTCGAACGCCGTCGGCGGCATTCGAAACACCGCGTTGACGCGACGCCCGTACCTCGTCGATTTGAGTCGAAACCCTTGTGCCCGTTGTGCGCCGCGGTCAACATCTTGCGAGGCAGCACCGGAACACGCCGCAGTGCCCGGTGGCAGACGCGCGCTCGGTTCCCTCCTCCCCGCTGCCCCCTGCGATGAACGAGGAGCGCCATGGCCGACTTGCGCGGCAGGACACGAACGATCCGCTGGTGGCTCGGCCTGCTGGTGACCGGCGTCGTCGCGGTCGTCACGGGCACGGGCCTGGTGGCGGCCACGAGCGCCCAGGCGGCGGCGGGCTGCCGGGTGGCGTACACGACGCCCTCGCAGTGGCAGGGCGGGTTCAGCGGGAACGTCGCCGTGACGAACCTGGGCGACCCGGTCGACGGGTGGCGGCTGACCTGGTCGTTCCCGTCGGGCCAGCGGGTCACGCAGGCGTGGGGCGCCACCGTCTCCTCGTCGGGCGCCGACGTCACCGCGACGAACGTCGGCTACAACGCCCGGATCGCCACCGGCGCCACCGTCTCCTTCGGCTTCAACGGGACGTGGACCGGCACGAACACGGCCCCCTCGTCGTTCGCGCTCAACGGCGTGACCTGCACCGGCCAGACCACGACGACCACCACCACCACCACCACGACCACGACGACCACGACCACGAACCCGCCCGCGGGTGACGCGATGGCCGCGGTCGCCGCGATGGAGCCCGGCTGGAACCTCGGCAACTCCTTCGACGCCACGGGCGCCGACGAGACCTCGTGGGGCAACCCGCGCGTCACCGAGGCGCTGCTCGACAACATCAGGGCGCAGGGCTACAAGAGCATCCGCATCCCGGTCACCTGGGGCCAGCACCAGGGCGGCGCGCCGGGCTACACCATCGACGCGGCCTACCTGACCCGGGTCAAGGAGGTCGTCGGCTGGGCGCTGGCGGACGGCTTCTACGTGATGATCAACATCCACCACGACTCGTGGCAGTGGATCTCCGGTATGCCCGCCGACCGCACCGGCGTGCTCGCCCGCTACAACGCGACCTGGACGCAGATCGCCTCCGCGTTCCGCGGCTCCTCGTCGAAGCTGGTGTTCGAGAGCGTCAACGAGCCGCAGTTCAGCAACAGCTCAGGCGACGCGCAGAACGCCGAGCTGCTCCACCAGCTCAACACCTCGTTCCACTCGATCGTGCGCGGCTCGGGCGGCGGCAACGCCACCCGCCTGCTGGTCCTGCCGACCCTGCACACCTCGGCCGACCAGGCCCGGGTGGACGAGCTGAACACCACGCTGGCCGCGTTGAACGACCGCAACATCATCGCGACCGTGCACTACTACGGCTACTGGCCGTTCAGCGTGAACGTGGCCGGTGGGACGCGCTTCGACGCCACCGCCCAGCAGGACCTGGTCGGCGCGTTCGACCGGGTGTACAACAGCTTCGTCGCCCGCGGCGTCCCGGTGATCCTGGGCGAGTTCGGCCTGCTGGGCTTCGACCGGCACACCGGCACCATCCAGCAGGGCGAGAAGCTGAAGTTCTTCGAGTACCTGGGCCACTACGCCAGGGCCAAGAAGATCACCACCATGCTGTGGGACAACGGCCAGCACTTCGGCCGCACCTCGTTCCAGTGGAGCGACCCCGAGCTGTTCGCCCAGATCAAGTCGAGCTGGACGACCCGGTCGGGCACCGCGTCCACGGACCAGGTGTTCAACGCGAAGTCGAGCGCCATCACGGCCAAGACGATCACCCTGAACACCAACGGGACCTCGTTCGCCGGGCTGCGGCACGGCACCACCGAGCTGGTGCGCGGCACCGACTACACGGTGTCGGGCGACCAGCTGACCCTCAGCGCGTCCCTGCTCACCCGGTTGACCGGGTCGCGGGCCTACGGGGTCAACGCGGTGCTGCACGCGCGGTTCTCGCAGGGCGTGCCGTGGCGGATCAACGTCCTCACGCACGACACCCCGGTGCTCCAGAACGCGACCGGCACGACCGCGTCGTTCGCGATCCCGACGGCGTTCCGCGGCGACCTGCTGGCCACCATGGAGGCCAGGTACGCCGACGGCACGAACGCGGGTCCGCACAACTGGACGTCGTTCAAGGAGTTCGACCGGGCGTTCGCGCCGAACTACACCACCGGCGCCACCACGCTGACCGCGGACTTCTTCGCCGAGGTCAACGACAACGCGAGGGTGACGCTGACCTTCCACTACTGGAGCGGCGCGAAGGTGACCTACTACGTCACCAGGTCCGGCTCCTCGGTCACCGGCACCACCGCCTGAGCCGCCGCGGGCCGGACCTCGGCGGAGGTCCGGCCCGCCGCGTCAGGACCCCTGCTCGCGGAACCGGTCGAGCACCCGGCGCTCCCGCTTGGTGGGCCGCCCGGCGCCCCGCTCCCGGCGGGCCACCGGCACCAGCGCCTCGGGCGGCGGCTTGGGCGTCCGGTCGATGAGGCAGGCGGCGGCCTCGGCCGCCCCCACCCGCTTCTGGATGACCCGCACGACCTCCACGACCCGCGTCACGTTCCCCACCCGGGCCCGCACCTCGTCACCGGGCACCACGGTGGTCGCGGCCTTCGCCGGCCGGTCGTTCACCCGCACGTGCCCGCCCCGGCAGGCGTCCGCGGCGTCGCTCCGGGTCTTGGTCAGCCGGACCGCCCACAGCCAGCGGTCCACACGGGTGGATTCCACGCCCCCATCATGGCCCGTGATCGCCCCCGCGTCCCAACGGCGCAGGTCACCGCACGTCGCACAGCGCGTGCTCGACCAGCTCGAAGGCCGGGTCGCCGCCGTGGGCCCGGCGGCCGCCGCAGGAGTTCGGGACGAAGCCGAGCACCGCGATCGTCAGTGCCACGGTGAATCGCCTCGTGCCTCGAAACCAGGGACGCGGGCGGCCGCGGTCGTCGCCCCTGGACGGCATCTTCGGCCACCCCCGAGGGGGTAGCGCGGGATCGGCCCGCGGGGTGGCGACGGCGGACCCGGGCCGCGGCCGTGCCGGGCCTGGACGTGCCGACCGCGCTGACCCACCCCCACCGACACGCCCACCACCGGGTGACCAACCCCCGCGAGTCGTACGTCCAGGACCCCCGTGTCCCACGTTCAGGACGGGTGAGTTCACCATTCGCGCACCCTCAGGCGCGCACCGCCGCCCGCCGCTCGACGGCCACCGACAGCCCCGCCACCGCGAGACCGGCCAGGCTCAGGGCCACGCCGACCCACGCGGTCGAGGTGTAGCCCCAGCCCGCGGCGATGGCGACGCCGCCCAGCCACGCCCCCGCGCCGTTGGCCATGTTCAGCGCCGAGTGGTTCGACGACGAGGCCAGCGACGGCGCGTCGGGGGAGGCGTCCATCAGCCGCAGCTGCAACGCCGAGGCCAGCACCTGCGAGGTGAAGCCGAGCAGGAACACCCAGGTGATCGCGAACGCCGGGGACGCGGCGGTGAGCCCGAACCCGACCAGCACCAGCGTCACCGCGACCAGCCCGCCGAACACCGTCCCCATCACCGACCGGTCCACGAACCGCCCGCCGAACGTCGCGCCGAGCGTCATGCCCAGCCCGAACACCGCGAGCACCCACGGCACCGCGCCGGCGGGCAGCCCGCCCACCTCGGTGGTCAGCGGCGAGATGTAGGAGTAGACCGCGAACATACCGCCGAACCCGACCGTGCCGGTGACCAGCGCGAACCACACCTGCGGCCGGCGGAACGCGCGCAGCTCGGCGGCCACGCCCGCGTCCCGGGCGGCGGGCACCCGCGGCAGCCACCGGGCCAGCGCCACCGCGGTCGCCAGCGCGACCACCGCCACCGCCAGGTAGGCCACGCGCCACCCGATCCGCTGACCGGCCGCGGTCACCACCGGCACGCCGACCAGGTTGGCCACGGTCAGCCCGACCATGATCCGGGCCACCGCCGTGCCCCGGCGCTCCGCCGGCACCAGCGCGGCCGCCACGACCGCGGCGATGCCGAAGTACGCGCCGTGCGGCAGTCCCGCCAGGAACCGGGACACCATCAGCAGCGTCCCGTTCGGCGCCACCGCGGACAGGCCGTTGCCGACGGCCAGGGCGATCGTCAGCGCGATCAGCAGCCCCTTGCGCGGCAGCTTCGCGCCCAGCCCGGCGATCAGCGGCGCGCCGACGACCACGCCCAGCGCGTAGAGGCTGATGGCGTGGCCCGCGGCGGGGATGGAGAGGCCGAACGTCTCCGCCATCTGCGGCAGCAGCCCCATGGTGGCGAACTCGGTGGTGCCGATGGCGAACCCGCCCAGCGCGAGCGCGCCCACCGCCCTGCCCCGGCGGACCGCTGTGGGCTCGACGGTCATGACCATGCGGAGAACTCCTGTCACCTGTCCCGAGTCGACGGTGACCGGACAATTGATTAGCAATCAGAACAATTCTATCGGCCACGCACCGGCCACACCCCGCCGCGGCCGGGTGCCCCTGCTCACACGGCCGCGCCGACCGGCTCCGCGTCCCGGGGCGTGCCCGGGCGCGGCGGACGTGAAATCGCCCGGACGGGTCCTACAGCGGCGGGTGCGCGTTCGCCAGCAGCTCCCGGAAACCGGCCGGGTGCCACTGCCCGGCGGGCGGCGTGTTCGGGGCCGCGCCGGACGGGCTGTTCGAGCCCCTGGGCGGGCCGTCGTAGTTCGGGTCGCACATCCGGTCGTGGTTCTCGCCGGGGTAGGGCAGCGGGCTGCTCGCCCCGTCGGACTCGCCCGGCGGCTTCACCCACGCGTACGCGTCCACCCCGGGCACGGGCGAGGCCGCGGGCCGCTCGCCCAGCCCCGCGCCGACCTGGTTGCACCAGTTGTGGATCCGCAGCCGGCGGTCCAGGCGGCTGGTGTCCACGTAGGTGTTGACGTCGGAGGTCCAGTCGTTCGGCCCGGTCGGGCGGTTCGGCCCGCCCCACCCGTTGCGCGAGGTGTCGACCACCACGCCGACACCGGGGTCGAACCCGGCCGCCACCAGCTCGCGGCGCAGCGCCTCCGCGTAGGACAGCTCGTCGACGAACGGGTTCCAGTCCACCCACCGGCTCTGGAGGATCGGCTGGCCCCCGACGGTGGTCCTGGTCAGGTGGATCTCGTCCAGCGCCGAGTAGTTCGACGTGTTGGCCACGAACCCGTGCACGTCCGCGAGCGTGCTGCCCGCCGTGCCCGCGGCCCGCGCCAGCACCTGGACGAACTCCGCGCGGTAGTCGTCCCAGCCCAGGTGGCCGTGGTGGCCGACGTCCAGGTAGTTGTGGACGTTGGGGATCGCGCCGAGCCGCGCCAGCGCGTACCCGATCGCCTGGTGGTACGCGTCGGACGCCCTGACCTGCTCGCAGCGCAGGGTCGCCTCGGGACGCGGCTGCACGTGCGTGACCAGGAACGGCAGCGAGTTCGGCTCGACCACCGCGACCACCCGCAGGCGGGCGTACGCCGGGTCGCCCAGCACCCGGGCGATCGGGTCGACGAACTCGGCGCGGTAGGCCGGCAGCTGGTCGAAGGTCAGCTCGCCGTTGGTGTTGAGCCGCCCGCAGTCCCGGCCGGGGATGTCGTGGAGCACGACCTGGACCAGGTCCGCGCCCTGGCGCAGCGCCTCGTCCAGGTGGTCGCGCAGGCTCATCCGGCCGTGCGAACCGCTCACGGCGGCGATGCTGTCCAGCCACACGGCCGTGGGCTGCCCCGCCACGGCGGCCCCGCCCGGCTCGGCGGCGGCCCGCGCGGACCACTCGGGGTTCACGTAGGCGCGGGCACCGGCGTACGGGTTGTCCACGCGGCCGGTGGCGCTCGCGGTGCCGGTCAGCCCGAACGCGAGCAGGGCGGCCACCAGTGCCAACGGCAACCGTCCGCGAGTGGGAGAACGCATGGTGCTGACCCCCGATCACTGCGTCGTGCACGGGTGGCGGCACTGTCACGGTACAGCGGCCGTGACCGGCGGGATCAGCTCCGAACGGCGGCCACCGCTTGGTCGTAGAGGTCCTCCAGGCGCTGCTCGCCGTCGCTCGCGGCCCACACCTCGACGGCCGTGTCCAGGCACGCCAGGGCGGAGGTGACGATCGCGGTCGGGCGCGGGTCGGGCGGCCCGCCCGGTGCCACGCCCAGCCGGCGCGCGACCTGCGGCACGAGCAGGTCGACCATCCGCAGGTGCTTCTCCAGGTAGCGGGCGCGCAGGGACGGCGTCTCGCGCAGCATCCGCCAGGTCCGGGTGGTCCGGTCGGCGGAGAAGGCCGGGTTCTCGACCAGCACCTGGAACGCCGCGCGCAGGGCGGTCCACGCGTCCTCCCCGGCCGGGCGCGCCTCCAGGGCGGCGAGGACCGCCTCGGCGCTGTCGGCCAGGTTGCCCAGGACCAGGTCCTCCTTGGTGTCGAAGTACCGGAACAGCGAGCGGCGCGACACCCCCGCCTCGGCGGCCACCTGGTCGATCGTCACCCGGTCGAAGCCGCGGTCGAGGAACAGTCGCATGGCCACCGCGGCGATCTCGGTCCGCACGGCCCGTCGGGTGCGTTCGCGCAGGCCGGGGTCGTTCATGCGGGTCAGTGTACGACTGGGCACCGGAGTGCGCTTATGGCACTGAGTGCCATTCATGGCGTAGGGTGCGGTCAACCGACCCCAGGGAGCACGTCGTGAGCGCTGTCGACTACCGCGGCCAGACCACCCTCGTGACCGGCGCCAGCGCCGGCATCGGCGTCGAGTTCGCCAGGGCCCTCGCCGAACGCGGCTCGGACCTCGTCCTCGTCGCCCGGCGGCGCGACCGGCTGGAGACCCTGGCCGCCGAACTGGCCGGGCACGGCGTCCGCGCCACCGCGATCCCGCTCGACCTCGGCGTGCCCGGCGCGGGCCGCGCGCTGGCCGAGGAGGTCGGGCGGCGGGGCCTGGGGGTGACGGGCCTGGTCAACAACGCCGGGTTCGGCACCTTCGGCCCGTTCCACGAGGCCGACCCCGACCGGCTCGCGGCCCAGGTCACCCTCAACGCGGTGAACCTGGTGGAGATCAGCCGGGCGTTCGTCGGGCGGCTGCGCGAGGAGGGGCGCGGGGTGCTGGTCAACGTCGCCAGCGTCGCCGCCTACCAGCCCGCGCCGAACCTGGCCGTCTACGCGGCCACCAAGGCGTTCGTGCTCAGCTTCACCGAGGCCCTGTGGCACGAGTCGCGCGGCACGGGGCTGCGCGTGCTGGCGCTCTCGCCCGGCGCGACGGAGACCGAGTTCTTCGACGTCCTGGGCAACCAGGGGGCCGACGGCGGCTTCGGGCGCCAGTCGCCGCGCGCGGTCGTGGACACGGCGCTGCGCGTGCTGGACCGCCGCACGCCCCCGCCCAGCGTGGTGTCGGGCCGGCGGAACCGGGTGCTCTCCGGCGGGTCCCGGCTGCTGACCCGGCGGCGCGCGGTGCTGGTCATGGGCTCGGTGAGCGGGCGCGGGTCGAGGTGAGCGGCCCCCCGTCGCCCACCTCCGGCCCCCTGGGGTCAGCCCTGCCACACCACCGGGTCGTCCTTGTAGTCGTCGCTGTCGGTGAAGCTCGCCGCGACGACCTTCGAGCCCTCGCGCGCGGCCTGGAGCACGCACGTCTCGTACTTCGCCCCGGCCGCGGTGAAGTCGCGGGCCGCGGTCTCCGACTCGCACCGGTCGGTGTCGCCGCTGATGATCACGCCGGTGCCGCGGCCGTCCGAGCCGAGGCCGCGCAGGCTGACCGAGCTGTAGGACAGGTCGGTGCCGCCGACGTTCTCCACCGTCACCCGGATGTAGAACGGGGTGATGCCCTGGGCCTTGTCGCCGAACTTGGCCAGGTCGGCGTTGTCGCCCTGCTCGATCGCGGTGACGGTGAGGGCGATCGTGCCGGTCTTGGTCGTGCCGTACTTGAAGGGCACCACCGCGCGGTCGCCGACCTCCAACTCCGTGCCGGGCGCCGTCACGTCGCCACCGGCCTCCGCCGCGGGCGCGGCCGACGACGAGGTGGTCTCCGAGGTCTCGGTGGTGGTCTCGGCCGTGGTGGTCTCGGCCGTGGTGGTGTCGGCGGCGGGCGCGGGCGCCGCGGTGCCGCCGGTCTCGCTGCCGCAGGCGGACAGGAGCAGGGCGGCCGCGCAAGCGGCGACGAGCGGGGCGGTGCGGGCGTGCGTCAAGACGGGTCTCCTGGCTGAGCTGGGGATGGCCGCGACGCTAACCCCGGCCGGCCGGCCGCGCTGTCGGTCGTTCGCACCACAACCACGCGCCACGACCGGTCACAGGTCGTCCACGCCGATCAGGCCGTCCTGGATGGCCCGCGCCACCAGCGCGGCCTTGGTCGGCGCCTCCCGCCCGATCAGCGCGTACTTGATCCGGATGCGCTCCAGGTGCGAGTTGACCGTGCTCAGGGAGATGCCCAGGCGCTGGGCCACGAAGTCCTTGGACTCCGACTGGAACCACTCGACCAGCACCTCGACCTCGCGGGCCGACAGCGCGGGCCGGTGGTCGGACCGGTCGCCCGCCAGCGCGCCGGCCAGCGATGGCGGCGTGTACGCCCGGCCCTCCGCGGCCGCCCGCGCCGCCCGCACCAGGTGCTCGGCGCCCTCCGCCTTGGTCAGGTAGCACAGCGCGCCCAGCTCCAGGCACTGGAGCACGATGTCGTCGTCCGCGCGCATCGAGTAGACGACGACCCGCCGCCCGGCCTCCACCAGCCGGCGCAGGTCGCCCAGCACGGGCGTGGGGCCGCCCAGGTGCAGGTCGAGGATCACCACGTCGGCGTCCGCGCCCTCGCCCAGCCACGCCGCCCGCACGTCGTCGCCGCTCGCCGCGACGCGGATCGGGGGTGTGCCCGTGGACAGCCAGTAGGCGACGCCCGCGCGCACCGCCGGGTGGTCGTCCACCACCACCGCGCTCAGCTCGCCCGCCATCGGACCTCCATCCGGGTGTGTTCACCGTACGTGCCGGTTTCGACCTCCACCGGGCTCGGCGCGGTTCCCCCGGGACCCGGGACCGGCGTGTCGGGGCCCGGGGTGTCGGGTATCGGGGTGTCGGGTATCGGCGTGTCGGAAACCTGCGTGTCGGGCACCGCGGCGTCGGAGACCACGGCGACCCGCACCTCGGTCCCCGTCCGCAGCAGGCTGACCCGGGCCCGCGCCCGCGCGGCGGCCAGCGCCAGCTCGACCGGGGCGGTCAGCGCGCGCCGCACCTCGGCGGGCACCGGCACCGACGCGCCGCTGACCGCCAGCGACACCGCCACCCCGCGCTGCTCCGCGACGTGCGCGCACGCCGCCACCTCGTGCACCAGCGGGTCCGGCACGTCGTCGTGCTCGGCGAACAGCCTGCGCAGCTGCGTGGCCGCGAGCGCGCACCGCAGCCGGGTGCCCTCGTCGCGGGGGTCCAGCACGCCGTCGGCCAGGTCCGCGAGCAGCGGCAACGTCGTGCCCAGCCGCCCGGCGAACCGGGCGCGCAGGTCCTGCTCCCACTGCTCGGCCACGACGGCGCGGGTGGTGGCGCGCTCCTGCTCGGCGGCCATCAGGTCGGCCTGCCGCTCGGCGCGCAGCAGCATCCGCAGGATGACCAGGGTGCCCACCTGGAAGCTGGTCACGCCGAGCAGCACCACCCCGGCGCCGCCGACCTCCACCCGATCGGGCGTCCCGGCCAGCACCCACTGGACCACGCTCAGCGCGACGTGCGCGGACAGCGCGGCGAGCAGCACGCCGAGCCGGTCGCCCAGCAGCACCAGCAGCTGCCACCCCACCAGCCCGATCGACCAGTGCGCCGGCCCGAAGTGGTCGTCCGGCGGCAGCGCCCAGGTGGCGATCGCCGAGGCCGCGAACACCGCGACCACCCCGCCGGCGACCACCGGGGCCGGCAGCGGCCGGCGGCGCGCCACCCACCCCGCGCACCCCAGCGTGACCAGGGCGAACAGCGCGTACGCGAGCCAGGCCGCCGGGTGGTGGTCGTGGTCGAGCATCGGTGCGAGCCCGAGTCCCGGTTGGATCACGGCCGCGACGGCCAGCAGCACCAGCCGCGAGTTGGCGGTCACGGCCGGGGCCACCCCGCCCGCACCGTCGTGCCGCCCGGCCCGGAGGTCACCTCGGCGTACCCGCCGACGGCCGCCAGCCGTTCGACGATCGAGCCGCGCACCCCGCGCCGGTGGTCCGACACCGCCGCCACGTCGAACCCCCGCCCCTCGTCGGCCACCACCACCTCCACGCCGCTCCCGCGCGCCGCCACGTCGACCCTGGCCCGCCGGACACCCGCGTGCCGCTCGACGTTGAGCAGCGCCTCCCTCGTCGCCCGGACCAGCGCCAACGCCACCGGGACGGGCACCAGCACCTCGTCCCAGCGGGCGTCGACCGCCAGCCGGCTGCCCTCCACCACGGCCCGCAGGGACGTGCCGACGTCCACGTCACCACCGCCCGCCGGGCCCGGCGCGGTCAGCAGCTCCAGGTCGCGGCGCGCGTAGCCCGCGACCTCGGCGGGGTCGGCGTCCCGCCCGCCGACCGCGACCACCAGGAACGTGGCCGACGCCGTGTCGTGCAGCAGGGCCAGGTACTCGCGGTCGCGCCGGTGCCGCTCCAGCGCCACCGCCTCGGCCCGCTCCAGCGCGGCCCGGCGGGCCCGCAGCGCGTCCACCCGCCGGGTGGTGCCGAGCAGAAGCCGGAACGCCAACCGCGCGAGCGAGCACTCGACCACCACGCGCAGCACCGCCGAGCCGTCCCACCCGACCACCGCGGTGTACACGGCCAGCAGCGCGACCGTGGCCGGCGCGGTGACCCTCGGCGACCACTCCCACTGGAGGGTGATGGCGGTGGTGGTGAGCACGTTGAGCGCCCACTGCCCGGTGCCGCCGAGCTGCGCCTGGGCCGCGCACACGGCCGCCACCCGGACGCCCGCGAGCACCAGCGCGGGTCCCCGCGGCCCGAAGTCGGCCACCGCGCCGATCAGCACCAGGGCGAACACCCCCAGCGCGGCCGGCAGGGCGTCCCCTGGCAGCGACAGCGCGCCGAAGGCGCTGAGCAGGACGAGGCCGACGCCGCGAACGGGTCCGGCCGACCGCGCGATGGCGGCCAGGAATTCCGCCTCACCCCGCCCCGACACCCCGCGACCCTAACCCGGCCCCTCCGGTGACCGGTGGGTGACGTACCCCCGAACGGCCGGGAGCGCTCCCCTGACAACCGGACAGGATTCCCCCCGACGCCTTCCGCCCGCTCGCCCGATCGGGGTAGACCTCGGGGTGTGCGGGCTCTGATCACAGCGGGCGTGGCGGTCGTCCTCCTGGCGGGCGCGGTGACGCCCGCGACGGCCGAGCGGGTACCGGGCGCGGGAGGTGGTGCGGGGGATGGCGCGGGGCGCGACGTCGTGCGGGACGCCGTCGGGTACGTCGACCCCCTCATCGGGTCGACGGGCGGCGGCAACACCTACCCCGGCGCGGTCCGCCCGTTCGGGATGATCTCGTGGAGCCCGACCACCACGCGCGGGGACCAGACCGACACCGGCGCCGCCAACGGCTACGCGTACGACGCCACCCGCGTGCGCGGGTTCGGCCTCACCCACGTCAACGGCGCGGGGTGCCACCCCGGCGCGGCCGGCGACGTGCCGATCATGCCGTTCGTCGGCGAGGTCACCGGCTCGCCCACCGCGGACGTGCGCGACGAGGTCTACGCCGCCGACTTCCGGCACGAGGACGAGACCGCCACGCCCGGCCGGTACCGCGTCGGCCTGGCCTCGGGCGCCTCGGCCGACCTGAGCGTGACCACCCGGGCCGGCGTCGGCGACTTCGCCTTCCCCCGGGACCGGCCCGCCGCCCTGCTGTTCCGCGTCTCGAACTCGCTCAACGGCAGCGAGGACGCGGAGGTCGTCATCGACCCCGACCGGCGGACCGTGTCCGGCTCCGTGCTCACCGGCGCGTTCTGCGGGCGGCGCGCCAACGGCGGCGCGAACAACAAGAAGACCTACTACCGCCTGCACTTCACGGCCTCCTTCGACCGCGCCTTCTCCGGCACCGGCACCTGGGTGGACGGCGACCTGCGGCCCGGCACGACGACGGCCTCCGGCGGTGAGGGCTACGAGACCGGCGCGGCCCGGCAGGGTCGGGGTTCCGGCGGCTACGTCACGTTCGACACGTCCTCGGACACCGACGTCCGGGTGCGCGTCGGCATCTCCTACACCAGCGCGGACGCCGCCCGGCGCAACCTCGACCACGAGATCGGCGCCCGCGAGACCGTCGACTCGGTCGCCGCCGACGCCCGCCGCGAGTGGGCGCGCCAACTGCGCGCCGTGGAGGTCGGTGGCGGCACGGACGAACTGCGCACCACCTTCTACACCGCGCTCTACCACGCCTTCCTGCAACCCAACGTGACCAGTGACGTCGACGGCGCCTACCTCGGCGGCGACCGGCGGGTGCACCGCCTGGAACGCGGCCAACGCGCGCAGTACGGCAACTTCTCCGGCTGGGACCAGTACCGCGCCCAGACCCAGCTGCTGGCCCTGCTCGAACCGCGCGTCGCCTCGGACTACGCCCAGTCCCTGCTCAACCTGGCCCGCCACAACGGCGGCGTGTGGGACCGGTGGGTGCACGTCAACGGACCCACGCACGTGATGACCGGCGACCCGTCCGCGCCCGCGCTGGCGGGCGTGCACGCCATGGGGGCGCGGGACTTCGACGTCCGGGGCGCGTTCGAGTCGCTGGTCCGCCAGGCCACCGTGCCGCACCCGGACGGCCTGTCCGACAGGGGCTGCCCCGGCCAGTGCGAGGGGCAGCGCCCGAACCTGGCCGAGTACCTGCGCCTGGGCTACGCGCCGCAGGACACCTGCCACTGCTGGGGCGGGGCGGCCGAGACGCTGGAGGACGCGGCGGCGGACTTCGCGCTGGCCGACTGGGCCGCGCGGCTCGGGCGGACCGACGTGCGCGACGCCCTGCTGCCGCGGGCGAGCTGGTGGCGCAACACGTTCAACCCCGCCGCGGGCGACACCGGGTACCAGCAGGCGCGGAACTCGGACGGCACGTGGACGTGGCCGTTCAGCCCGTCGTCGGACCTCGGTTTCGCGCAGGGCACCAGCGCCACCTACACGTGGATGGTGCCGCACGACGTGTCCGGCCTGGCCGCGGCGATGGGCGGGCGGGAGCAGGCGGTCCGGCGGCTGGACGCGTTCTTCCGCGACCCGGACGGCTCGTGGGCCACGGGCGGGGACCCGCTGCGCTACGACCCGACCAACGAGCCGGGCATCCACACCCCGTGGCTCTACAACGGTTTGGGGCAGCCGTGGAAGACGCAGGAGACCGTGCGCGCCATGGCCTCGCTGGTGTACCGCACCGGTCCCGCCGGGCTGCCCGGCAACGACGACCTGGGCACCATGTCGGCGTGGTACGTGTTCGCGGCGCTGGGCCTGTACCCGCAGACGCCGAGCCGGGCGGAACTCCTCATCTCCAGCCCCGTTTTCCCCTTCGCCCGCCTCGGCCGGCCCGGCGGTGCGGGCATAACCATCAAGTCCCCCAACGCATCCCCCACGAACGTGTACATCCGCTCCGTCGAGGTTGACCGACGATCACATCCCGCGTCATGGTTGTCCGAGAGGTTCGTGACACGTGGCGGAGAACTGGTCGTGGATGTGGGCGACACCCCGAACACCTCCTGGGGCAAGGACGATCTGCCCGTCGACCACGTGCGGCCGGCCAGTGGGCCGGTGCCGAACCTGCCGGCAGCGTGCACGGCCTCCGGGTCGTGGTGCGCACAGGACCTGGGAGGTCAGTACGATGTGGACGGTGCGGCGACCGCGGACGCCGAGCAGCAGGGCGATCTCGACGGCAAGGGCTGGAGCTTCCCCGCCGAGCAGCTGCCGGCACCCGGCACGCGGTCGGTGGACGACGTGGCCGCCACCGTGCCGGACACGACCGGCACGGCCCGGAACTTCCTCACCGCCCGGGGTCAGCGACTGCACCTCACCCCGGGCCGCTACCGCAGCCTGGAACTGCTGGCCACCGCCGTCAACGGCGACCAGCGCCTCACCCTCACCACCTCCTACGCGGACGGCGGGGTCACCGAGACCGCCCTGTCGATCACGGACTGGGCCGCACCGGCCGCGCGCCACGGCGAACGCCCCGCCGTGACCGCGACGACCCGCTACCGCACGGACGGCACGGCGGACGGGCGCACCGCGCGGATCTGGCGGCTGACCGTGCCGCTGGACGCGTCGCGCGAGGCCACCTCGCTGGTGCTGTCCGCGAACGCCAACGCGAAGGTGTTCGCGCTCAGCACGGGCATGCCCTGACCTGCCCAGCGGTTCCTGCCGCTTCCCGAGGCTCCCGCAGCCCTCAGGTTTTCGCGGCCCCCAACTCCCGCCGAGCTGTCCGTCCCATCCCACTACGACTTTCGTCAGGGGTGATCCTGGTCGATCGCCCCATGCCCCGAAAGGAGCTGGTTCCTACGTTCTCCCCGTGAGATCAACCCTTCTCGGCCTGGTGGTAGGGCTCGTGGCAGTCCTCGCCCCACCGCCGGCCGCACACGCCGAACCGACCACGTTCGACGCGGACCGGGCCGACGCCTACCTGGCCGAAGCCCTGCGCGACACCGGCCTGCCGGGTCTGTCCGCCGTGGTGACCCGGGGCGACCGGGTCGTGCACGCCGCGGGCTACGGGCACGACTCGGAGGGCAACCCGGTCACCGCGGACACCCCGATGCGGGTGGCCTCGCTCAGCAAGTCGTTCACCGCCCTCGCGGTGATGACCCTGGTCGAGGACGGTCGGATCGCGTTGGACGAGCCGGTGGCGGAGCAGTTGCCCGGGTTCACCATGGCCGATCCGCGGTACGGGCGGGTGACCGTGCGGCACCTGCTCAACCAGACGTCCGGGTTCTCGGACACCACCGTCGACGTCGACGCGCTGGCGGGCTCGTCGTCGCTCGCGGCGTACGTGGCCGGGCTGGCGGGCGAGTCCCTCGCGGCCGACCCCGGCACCCGCTACCGGTACTGCAACGCGAACTACGAGGTCGCGGCGCGGCTGGTGGAGGTGGCGAGCGGTCGGGGGTTCGCCGAGTACCTGCGGTCGGAGGTGTTCGGCCCGCTCGGCATGGACCGCAGCGGGGTGTCCTCGCCCGAGCTGCGCCCGGTCGACGGTCACCTCTCGCTGTTCGGGGTGTGGCTGCCGCGGGCCGAACTGCCGGGCTTCCACGCCTCCGGCGGCGGGGGCGGCGTGGTCACCACCGCCTCGGACCTGGGGAGGTGGCTCGCCTCCCAGACCGGCCACGGGGTGCCGCTGGTGTCGGCGGACGGGTTGCGCGCACTGCACACCCCGTCGTCGGTGGCCGGCTACGCCATGGGCTGGGGGCCGGACGAGGAACTGGGGGTGCTCGCGCACTCCGGGAACCTGTTCACCTACACGGCCGCGCAGGCGATCGACCCGGACACCGGCTACGGGTTCGCGGTGCTGACCAACAGCGCCGCGCTCTACGACGACACCTATGCCGTGGTCGAAGGGCTCGTGGCGATCAGCCGGGGACGGGAGCCGGGCGGGGTCGGCGGCGAGCGGCAGGTGATCGAGCTGGTGCTGGGACTGATCGCCCTGGCCGCGATCGCGCTCGGCGTCCTGGGCGTGCGGCGTGCCGGGGCGTGGGCGCGACGCCGCGCGGGCGCGCCGGCGTGGCGGGCGGCGGTGCGGTGCCTCCCGGCGCTGCTGCCCGCGCTCGTCCTCGCCGCCTTCCCGGACCTGCTGTCCGCGCTGATGGGCGGCCGGGCCGTCACGTGGGCGCAGCTGACCTACTTCCCGCTGCCCCTGACGGTCACCGCGGCGGTCGCGGCGGTGGCGGGCGCGCTGGTCGTGGTGGCCCGCGCCGCGAGGCTGCGCTCGTCGCGCGGTGCGGTCCCGGCGGCCTGACAGACTGCGCGGGAGGAGGCCGGATGAGGAACGGCGTGGCGCTGGTGGTGCTCGCGACCGCGTGCCTGGTCAACGGCCTGGCGACGGACGCGCTGCCGGTGTGGCGGCAGTTGCTGTTCGTGGTCCTGGCGGTCCTCGCCCACCTCCACGGGCGGCACCTGCCGGTGCGGCACGGGGGAGCGGTGCTCGCGGCCGTGGGCGTGGTCGGCGCGGGGATCGCGGTGGTGCGGTTCTGGGAGGGCTTCGGCGCGCTGGCGTGCCTGGGCCTGTTCGTGGTGCTGCCGAGGCTGGCCGGGCTGTTCCGGCGGCAGCAGGTCGAGCTGGTCGAGGCGGGGCGGCAGCGGATCGCCCAGCTGGAGCGCGAACGGGAGTGGGTGGCCGAGCGGGCGAGGTTGCGGGAACGCGGTCGCATCGCCGCGGACGTGCACGACTCGCTCGGCCACGAACTGGCGCTGATCGCCCTGCGCGCGGGCGCCCTGGAGCTGACCGCCGACACCGGGCGGGGCCGGGAGTCGGCCGCCGAACTGCGCCGGGCGGCGGTCACCGCCACCGACCGGCTCCGCCACGCGGTCGGCGTGCTGCGCGAGGGCGCGACCCCGGTGGAACCCCCGGACGAGGACGTGGCGGACCTGGTGTCGCGGGCCCGGCGCGCGGGGCTCCGGATCACCCTGACCGGCTCACCGGGCCCGCTGCCCGCGCTCGTGGACCGGGCGGTGCACCGGGTGGTCCGGGAGGCGCTGACCAACGCGGCCCGGCACGCGCCGGGCGCGCCGGTGGACGTGCGGACCACGCGTGAGGGGGCCGAGGTGGTGGTGACCGTGGTGAACCCGCTGGGCCCGGCGCAACCGGACAACCCCGACCGGGCGGACCGCGCGGACCGAGCCGACGGCAGCGGGTTGGCGGAGCTGGCCGAGCGCGTCCGGTTGCTGGGCGGCACGGTGCGCGCCGGCGCGGCGGGTGACCGGTTCACCGTCACCGCCCGCCTGCCGGTCGACGCCACCGCCGAGTTGGGTGTTGCCGAGTTGGGGGTTGCGCAGCCGGGTGTTGCAGGGCCCGGTGTCGCGGAGCCGGGTGTCACGGAGCCCGGCGTGGGGAGCGCCAGGTGATCCGAGTCCTGCTGGTCGACGACGAGGCGGTGGTCCGAGCCGGGGTGCGGGCCATCCTGGGCACGGACCCCGACATCGAGGTCGTGGCCGAGGCGGGTGACGGTCACGAGGCCGTCGACCTGGCCCGCCGCCACCGGCCGGACGTCGTGCTGCTCGACATCCGGATGCCGCGCCTGGACGGCCTCGCCGCCCTCCCCGAACTGCGCCGCACCGTGCCGGGGGTCGCGGTGGCCGTGCTGACGACGTTCGACGAGGACGAGTTCGTGGTCCGGGCGCTGGGCGACGGGGCGAACGGGTTCCTGCTCAAGGCCGCCGACCCGCGCGAGTTGATCATCGGCGTGCGGGCGGTGGCCGAGGGCGCGGCCTACCTGTCGCCGAGGATCGCCCAGCGGCTGGTGGCCGAGCTGCGCGGAGACCGGCTGTCCCGCCCCGACGCCGCCCGCTCGCGGGTCAGCGCGCTGACCGCCAGGGAGCGGGAGGTGCTGGCGCTGCTCGGGGAGGGCTTGCCCAACCAGGCCATCGCCCGTCGCCTGACCCTGTCGGAGGGGACGGTCAAGGCGCACGTGAGCGCGATCCTCCAGACCCTGGAGGTGGGGAACCGCACGCAGGCGGCGATCCTCGCCCACGAGGCCGGCCTCACCAGGTGAGAAGCCCCCGGCACCCCGCCCGGCACTCGCCCAACACCTCGCCTGGCGCCGGCCGAACACCCGGCCCGGTACCCGCCCAACATCCACCCCGGGCATCCGCCCGGCAAGACCCGCACCCCACCCGGCCGGACACTCGCCCGACACCCACCCCCTGGGGCATCCGCCCGGCGAGGCCCGCACCCCACCCGAGCCGTCCTCATCCGACCCCGGGCCGGCCTCATCCGACGAGGTAGCCGTGCAGCGCCGCCGTCGCTTCGAGCATGACCACCGCGTGGGCGGCCAACTGCGCTTCCCGGTCCGCGATGGCGGCCCGCAGCGCCTCGGTGCTCCCGGCCTCCCGGAACTGGTCCATGATCGGCTTGATGCGCGGCAGCGGGTAGCGGGCCTGGCGCAGCATCGCCACCAGCCGCGCGTCGCGCACGTCCGCCGTCCCGTAGACGCGGTGCCCGTCCGCGGTGCGGCCCGGGGCGAGCAGGCCCGCCGCCTCCCACACGCGCAGCGCCGACGACCGCACGCCCAGCCTCGCGGCCAGCTCACCCACGCGCAGACCGGCCCTGGGCACGGTGTCCGGCGGCCGCCCGGCCACGGCCGCCAGCGCCTCCGCCGTCGCCTTGAGCGCTCCGCGCCGCTCGTGCGCCGCCGCGTGCGCCGCGTCGACCGCCGCCAGGGCCGACACCTCGTCACCCGCGTGCACCGCGCGCATGATGGTCCCGGCCGCGGCCCAGCCGTAACCGCGGCCGAGCAGGCGGTAGGTCAGCAGCGCCTCGCGGTGCCGCCGGTCGAACACCCGGTAGCCCGCGGGGGAGCGCTCGGCCGGGGGCAGCACGCCCGCGGCGAGGTGGTTGCGGACCTGCTGGGTCGAGATGCCCGCCGCGCGGGCGAGGTCCACCGGGCGCAGCGGAGCCTCCTTCAACGACGATTTGAGGGTTCCGAGGAGAAAGCCACCGGTGGGCCCCACCGGCTTCTTCCCAAGTCTCAACAGGGTACTTCAACGATACGGTTGAAGGTGTGACAGTTGCCGATGACCGGGGCGAACGCCCTGTCGTGGAAACGCGCGGCCTGCGCATGCGCTACGGGTCGCGGGACGTGGTGAACGGGGTCGACCTGACGGTCGCCGAGGGGGAGGTGGTGGCGCTGCTCGGCCCGAACGGGGCGGGCAAGACGACGACGATCGAGGTCCTGGAGGGCTTCCGGAAGCGGTCGGCGGGCGAGGTGCGCGTCCTGGGCGTCGACCCGAACCGGGGGGACGAGGCGTGGCGGGCGCGGCTGGGCGTGGTGCTCCAGTCCTGGCGCGACCACGGGCGGTGGCGGGTGCGGGAGCTGTTGTCCTACCTGGGGATGCTCTACGAGCCCTACCGCGCGGACGTGCTGGGCGCGGACGAGCTGCTGGCGCTCGTCGGGCTGACCGACCACGCGCGCAGCCGGGTCGCCACCCTGTCCGGCGGCCAGCGGCGTCGGCTGGACGTGGCGGTCGGCCTGGTCGGTCGCCCGGACCTGCTGTTCCTGGACGAGCCGACGGTCGGGTTCGACCCCGAGGCGCGCTGCGGGTTCCACGAGCTGCTGGGGCGGCTCCAGGGCACCGCGGTCCTGCTCACCACGCACGACCTGGCCGAGGCGGAGAAGCTGGCCGACCGGATCGTGGTCCTGGTGGCGGGCCGGGTGGTCGCCGACGGCACCGCGGCGGAGCTGGCCGCGCGCATCGCGGGCGAGGCCGAGGTGCGCTACCGGCTGCACGGCGAGGAGCACGTGCTCTCCGTGGCCGACTCCACCGACTACGTGCGCGAGCTGTTCGCCGAGCACGGCCGGGCGGTCGACGACCTGGAGGTGCGCCGGGCGAGCCTGGAGGACGTGTACCTGGCGCTGGTGCGCGAGTCCGAGCCGGTGGGCGCGTGAACGCCCGGGTGGTGGCCGTACGCGCGGGCCTGCGGCGGGGGCGGATCGAGTTCACCCAGACCATGACCAACGCCGGCGAGCTGATCGGCTGGCTGTGGCTGCCCGCGGTCGCGCTGGTGGTGATGCTGGTGATCGGGGACAGCCCGGTGCCGGGGGTGGACTTCCCGCTGGGCGCGCAGGCGGTTCCCGGCGTCCTCGGGATGAACGTCGTGTTCACCGGCCTCCTGGGGGTGGCCATGGCGCTGCTGGTGGACCGGGAGGACGGCACGCTGCTGCGCGCCAAGGCCACGCCGAACGGCCTGTTCGCCTACGTCCTGGGCAAGGTGCTGGGCAGGGCCGCGACGACGGTGGCGGTGCTGGCGATCGTGCTGGTGCCGGCGGTGCTGCTGTTCGACGGCCTGGCGCCCGGCCGGGTGTGGACGTGGGTGGCGCTGGCCTGGGTGCTGCTGCTGGGGCTGCTGGCCACGCTGCCGCTCGGCGCGGTGCTGGGCGCGGTGTTCGGCGGCACGCAGTCGCTGAGCTTCGTCACCCTGCTGATCATGGTCCTGGTGGCGGTGTCGGGCGTGTTCTACCCGATCACCGCGCTGCCCGGCTGGGTGCAGTGGGCGGGCCAGGCGTTCCCGGTCTACTGGCTGGGCCTGGGCCTGCGGTCGGCGCTGCTCCCGGACGCGCTGGCGGCCGCCGAGGTCGGCGGTTCGTGGCGGCACCCGGAGACGGTGGTCGCGCTGGGCGCGTGGGCGGTCGTGGGGTTCGCGCTCGCGCTCGTGGTGCTGCGCCGGATGGCGCGGCGGGAGTCCGGCTCGTCGGTGGAGGCCCGCCGGGAGCAGGTCGCCCGACGCCCGGCCTGACCGTCCCGGCCGACGGTCCGGAGCCGACCGCCCGTGCCCGACCGGTCCGGACCCGACCGTCCCGACTGCCGGTCCGGACCTGATGACCGGGCCGACCTCAGGAGAACAGCGCCGGCAGGTCACCGCGCTGCCACGCCAGGAGCACCCGACCGGCCCGCGTCCCCGGCCCGGCGGGCACGAGCACCCGCACCACGCCGCTCTGGTCGGCGGGCTGCTCGACCAGCGCGCCGGGCAGCGCGGTCGACCACGGCTCGCCACCGGTAGCCGCGCCGGTACCCAGGTTGTCCCGGACGCGCCCGGCGAGGGCCTTCGGGTTCTCGTCGGGCACGCACACCACCTCGGTCGCCTCACCGGTGGCGGTGGGCGACGCCCGCACGCCCACCGCCACCGGCAGGCCCGTCTTCGGCTTGGCGACCAGCGCCACCGGCACCTCGCCCAGGCAGCGGGCCAGCTCGCCGATCATCGGGTCCGCGGCCAGCGTCCGGTCGCCGGGCTCGGTGACCCACCCCAACGCCTCCCCGCCGGTGGCGTGGACCACCGAGCCCGGCGCCACGCGCACCCGCTGGAACCCGGTCACCACGCCCACCCGCGCCAACGGGCCGTCCGGGGAGACCGCGCCGTCGGCCGCGGTGGTCCAGGTGCCACTCCCGTCGCGCCGCCCGCCGAGGGCGGTGAGCCGCGCCTCCACCGCGGCGACGTCGACCTCCGCCCGCACCACCGAGGCCCACGCCGACCGGCCCACGCGCAGCGCCGACGTGGCCCGCGCCGGGTCGAAGCCGACCACGTCCGCCAGCCCGCCGCCCACCGCGGCGAGGGGGGAGTACCCGTAGCCCTCCAGGCCGCGGAAGCGCTCCGGGTCCCGGGCCACGAGCGCGCGCACGGCCGCCACGTCCCCGTACTCGACGAACTCGGCCGCGCCGTCGACCGCCCGCACCCCCGCCAGCGCGCCGAGCAGGCCGGTCGGCGCCGGCTCCTCGGGCACGTCGGCCCGCGCCGCGCACCCCGCCAGCAGGACCGCCACCAACGCCACACCCCAACGCCAGCTCACCGCTCGGATGGTAGGGCGGCGGCCGGTCCCGCACCCCCGGTTTCCCCGCATCGCCCCGACCGGTCGCGAATCCGTCCCGGACCGGTCGCGGATCGGAGCCGGTCAGTCCGGGATCTCCACCGCGATCTCCTCGCCCAGCCGCGCGCCGTCCAGCAGCTCCAGCTCGTCACCGCTCCAGAACCGCCCCGGGTCGTACCAGTTCGCCCGCCGCCCGGCCGGCAGCAGGCCCATCGCCTCGTAGGTGACCGCCACCACCTCGGCGCAGTAGGCGGTCTCCAGGGTCGAGTCGACCTTCCGCCGCAGGTTCGGCAGGCGACCGCGCAGCCACCGCGACGCCAGCCGGGCCGTGGAGGGGAACGGCGTGCCGTTGAGCCGCGCGACGGTCCTGAGCACGGCGTCGTCCTGCGCCGCGGTCGTCGGCACGTCCAGCTGGCGCAGCCACGCCCGCTGCCCGTACCTGCGCGCCCACACCAGCACCGCCTCGCGCAGGTCGTGCAGCTGCACGCCGCGGTGGTGGGTGCCGGTCCACACGTCGGGCAGCGAACGCCCCAGCTCGGCGTGCCACATCAGCGGCGGCAGGTCCTCGACCGCCACCGTCATGCCCACGTGGTTCACGGGGCTGTTGGTCGTCACCCGGATCGCGCGGTCGGCGACGGAGCTGCCGCGGAACAGCCACACGTCGCCGGTGCGGGTGAGCTCCACCGCCTCGTCCAGACCGATCTTCGTTCCCGCCATCCCGGTAGCCTAGGCAGATGCGGTGGTGGAAGCTCCTCGGCCTGGCCGGTGTCGCGGGTGTCGCGGCGACCGGCGCGGTGATCGCCCGCGCGGAGCGCAAGCGCCGCGCCTACACGCCCGAGGAGATCCGCGAGCGCCTGCACACCCGGCTCGCCGGCACCGACCCGGAAATCCCCGAGCAGCGACCACCGGGGGGTTGACCGGTCCGGCCCGCGGGTCTGGGCTGGGCCTCATGCGATCCCTGCTCGCGGCGCTGCTGTGCGTGCTCGTCGCCGCACCACCCGCCCTCGCCGACCCGCGCCCGGCCCTCGACCTGGACGCGGCCACGATCCCGCAACTGGTCCGCCGGATGGACGCGGGCACCCTGACCGCCGTCGACCTGACCCGCGCCTACCTGCGGCGCATCGACACCGTGGACCGGAAGGTCCGGTCGGTGGTCGCGGTGAACCCGGCGGCGTTGCGCGAGGCGGCCGAGAGCGACCACCGGCGCGCCCGGGGCCAGGCCCGCGGGCTGATGGACGGCATCCCGGTGCTGCTCAAGGACAACATCGACACCCGCACCGGCGCCACCGCCGGCTCCCGGGCGCTGCGCGTCCCGCCGCGCGACGACGCGGAGCTGGTCAAGCGCCTGCGCGCGGCCGGGGCCGTGCTGCTGGGCAAGACCAACCTGTCGGAGTGGGCGAACTTCCGCTCCACGCGCTCCACGTCCGGCTGGTCGGGCGTGGGCGGGCAGACCCACAACCCGCACGTGCTGGACCGCAACCCGTGCGGCTCGTCGTCGGGTTCGGGCGCGGCCGTGGCGGCGTCGCTGGCGCAGGTCGCGGTGGGCACCGAGACCGACGGTTCGATCGTGTGCCCGGCGGGCCAGAACGGCGTCGTGGGCCTCAAGCCGACCCTGGGCAAGGTCAGCGGTGACGGCGTCGTGCCGATCTCGGCCCGGCAGGACACCGCGGGCCCCATGGCCCGGCACGTCGTGGACGCCGCCGTCCTGATGTCGGCCCTGGAGGGTCGCGGCGCCGACTACGCCCGCGAGCTCACCCCCGGCGCGCTGCGCGGCGCCCGCGTCGGCGTGTGGCGCAAGAGCGGGGTCGACGCCGAGGCGGACCGGGTGGTGCGGTCGGCGGTGGACGTGCTGCGGCGGCAGGGCGCGGTGGTCGTCGAGGTCGACCTGCCCCACCAGGACCGGATCGACGCGGCGGAGTTCCCGGCGCTGATCACCGAGTTCAAGCACGACCTGGAGGAGTACCTGGGGACCCGGCCGGGTGTGCCGAAGACCCTGGGCGCGCTGATCGCGTTCAACGAGGCCGACCCGGTCGAGCTGAGCCGCTTCGGCCAGGAGCTGTTCCACCAGGCGCAGGGAGCGCCCCCGATCACCGACCCGACCTACCGCGAGCAGCGCCGCACCGCCACCGAGCTGGCGCGCCGCTCGATCGACGAGGTGCTGGCCGCGCACCGCCTGGACGCGATCATGGCCCCGACCAACGGCCCCGCCTGGAAGACCGACCACGCCACCGGCGACGCCTTCGAGCTGGGCTCCTCCACGCCCGCGGCGGTCTCGGGCTACCCGAACGCCACGGTCCCGGCCGGGTTCGCCGGCCCCCTGCCGATCGGCGTGTCCTTCATGGCGGGCCACGGCGCGGACGCCGAGGTCCTGAGGCTGGCGGCGGCCTTCGAGCGGGCGGCCCCGGCGCGACGGGCCCCGACCTACCTGCCCGCGCTGCCGTGATCGTGGGCGGTGATCAGGTGCGGTGATCAGGTGCCGTGGTCAGGTGCCGTGGTCAGGGGACGGGCCGGGATGCCGTGACCGCCGGAGTGGTCCTGACCGCCGAGGTGGTCCTGACCGCCGAGGTGGTCGTGACCGCCGAGGTGATCGTGACCGCCGGAAATTGTCGTACCCCGCCGGCAAGATAAAAGCAGGGGTCCCCTGGGCGGGGACCCCTGCCGGGTGTTCGGCCGGTGGCCTCGCGGGAGACCCTCGGAGGCCGTCCCGGAGACCGTCCCCCGCAGGCCCACCCCTCCAGGTGCGCCACCCCGACCCCGGTGGGATCTTGTCCCCGTGGTCGTAGCAGTGCTGGGAACCGGTCTGATGGGCGCCGGCATGGCGCGCAGCCTCCTGCGAGCCGGGCTGGACGTGGTCGTGTGGAACCGCAGCGCGGACAAGTCCCGTCCGCTCGCCGAGGCCGGGGCACGGGTGGCCGAGGACCCGGCCGCGGCGGTGGAGGGCGCCGACGTCGTGGTCACGATGCTCTTCGACGCCGACGCGACCGCCGAGGTGATGGCCGTCGCGCTGCCGTCGGCCCGGCGGGGCGCCACCTGGGTGCAGTGCGCGACCGTCGGCCTCGACGGCGGCGAGCGGCTGGCCCGGCTCGCGGCCGGGCACGGCGTCGGCTTCGTGGACGCGCCGGTCCTCGGCACCCGCCAACCGGCCGAGCAGGGCACGCTGACCGTGCTCGCCGCCGCCCCGCCACCGCTGCGCGCCAGGGCCGAACCGGTGTTCGCCGCCATCGCCGCCCGCACCGTGTGGGCGGGCGAGCGGCCCGGTGACGGCCAGCGGCTCAAGCTCGTGGCCAACGCCTGGGTGCTGTCGATCACCGCCGCCACCGCCCAGTCGGTGGCGCTCGCGCGCGGGTTGGGGCTGGACCCGGCGACGTTCCTGAAGAGCATCGCGGGTGGACCGGTGGACAGCGCCTACGCCCAGGCCAAGGGCCACGCCATGATCGACGGCGACTTCACGCCGTCCTTCGGCGTCGACGGCGCGGCCAAGGACAGCGCGCTGATCGTGGCCGCCATGGGAGCCTCGGGCACCGACGACCGGCTCATGCGCGTCCTGCTCGACCACTACCGCGCCGCCGACGACGGCGAGCCCGCGGACATGGCCGCTGTGGTGCGGGCGTTCGGCGGCTGACCGAGGGCGGTGGTGGGAATCGCAGTCGAACCGGGTACCTGCGGGTGAGGGGAGCTGGAGGAGGCGGCGCGGTGGGAACGGGTGGTGTGGTCACGGCGGCCGTGCTGGCGGGCGCCGTCGCGGCGGGAGCGGGCGGGTTGGCCGCGCCCGCGGACCCGGACGAGATCTGGCGCGACTCCGGGCTGCGCGTCGTGGACCGGGCGGAGCGCGCGGACACCGAGTGCGTGCCCCACTCGTTCGGCCAGGTCCGGCAGCTGCTGACGGCCACGCCCTGCGTCGCGCTCGACCGCGCCCTGTTCACCCTCACCGACGACCGGGGCGGCACCATCGTGGTCTCGGTCGCGTGGGTCGAGTTCGGCGACGCCGACGCGGCCCGCGAGTTCAAGCGCGTCGAGGACGTCCACGGCACGGGCGACATCGCCCCGCTGCCCGGCTCGCTGCTGCTGATGCCGGACGTCCCGTTCACCGCCCACCACTACGACTCGGACACCCTCGACGGCACGACCGTCGTGGTGGCCGAGACGGAGACCGTGGCGGGCGGGTTCACCGCCGAGTACCTGGACGACGTGGCCGCGATCGCCGTGCGGACCCCGCGACCCTGAGGCGACACCGAGCGCTCCCGCGCGACCCTGAGGCGACACCGACGACGAGGAGCCGGCGGCCTGATGCTCCAGCCGTGGTTCGTGATCAGCGGCCGACGGCCCCTCAGACCGGTCCGGGGGCGACGTCGTGCAGGACGAAGGTGGCGAACCCGAGCTCACGCCGCAGGCCGCCGAGCCAGGTGTCACGGTGCTCGCGGGCGGCGGTGAGCGCCTGGTCGCGGTCCTCGGCGGTCGGGGCCGACCGCACGGCCCAGTCGACGAGCGAGCCGGTCCAGCTGAACTCGTAGTCGTCCCATTCCGTCAGCGTGCTGACGTGCCCGAAGGACGGTTCGAGGCCGTGCCGGTGGAAGGCCCGCACCAGGCCGGCGAGGTCGGGGACGGAGTCGGCCGGGAGCCCGAGCGCGGCCGGCGCCGCCTCGGACGGGGTCCCTTCCCAGATCATCTCGCCGATCAGCGCCTGACCGCCGGGGCGCAGGTGCTGCCGGACGGCGACCAGCATGTCCTCCAACCCGCCGAAGGCGTGCCGGGCGCCGACGCAGAGCACCACGTCGAAGAGCCCGTCGTTCCAGGTGGCGGCGTCGGTCTCGATCCACCGCACCCGGTCCGTCAGCCCGCGCTCGCCGGTGCGCCGGGCGGCCGAGGCAGGCAGCGCGTGGTCGATCCCGACGCCTGTCGTCGCCGGATGGTCCAGCAGCACCTGCTGCAACCACTCGCCCTCACCGCAGCCGAGGTCGACCGCGCGGGCGCCGGCAGCGGGGCTCAACCACCCGACCAGCTCGCGCAACCGGTCGGGCGCGACCGGCGCCGCGATGGGGTGGCGCAGGTGCGCGATGTCGAAGATCTCCGATCGGTCCACCGGGGTAACGCTAACCGCAGGAGGTCAGCGCCCGTTCCAGCGCGGCCCGCTCGGCGGAGGTCACGGTCAACCCGTACTCCGCCTTGACCCCCACGTACACGCGGCCGTACTGGCACGCGTACGCCGCGTTCGGCGGCATCCACTCGTCGGGAGTCTGGTCGCCCTTCGACTGGTTGACCCGCCCGGCCACCGCGATCAGGTTGCGCAGGTCGTTGGCCGCCGCCACGCGTCGGTCCTGCGGCCACCCCGCCGCGCCGCTGCGCCACATCTCCGCCAGCGGCACCACGTGGTCGATCTGGATCTTCGACACGCCGGTCGCGGTCTCCCCGGTGTACGGGTCGAGCAGCGTCCCGGACTCGACCCCGCACCGGCCCTCCTTGCGCCGCACGTCGGTCAGGTCGCGGGCCAGCACCTGGCTGCGCTGGTCGCACCCGTCACCGTCGGTGTCGACCCACGGCCGCCCGAACACGCACCCGGCGCCGTTGTCGCAGTCGCGGGCGTAGCCCTCCATCCGGCCGGGCTCGGCCAGCGGCAGCCCCGCCAACAGGTTCCGCGCGGTCGGCGCGTCCGGGGTCCCCTGCGGCACCCGGTCCACGGTGGCGCCGCCGCCGGGCGCGACGTCGGGCAGGCCGCCCACCGCGTCACACCCGGTCACCGTCAACAGCAGGGCGGCCAGCGCGGCCGCGGTCCGCCGGAACATGGGTCCTCCGCAGGGTCGGGTGAGCCCCCCTTACCCTCGGTCGCACCGCGGAAAACGCCGCCGGCCCGCGGGGAGCAAGCGGTACCCGCGCTCGGCGGTCACCGCGGCGTCCGAACGGGGTCACCCGACCCGCGTCCCGGTCAGGTGACCGGAACCCGCCTCCACCACGCCCTCGACCCGGTCACGCGCTGGGCAAGTGATACGAAACACCGATGTTTCGCACCCACTCTTTCGGGCTACCCCGGACCGCGCCGTGAGGACGGCGTGATCCACCGGTTGTTCGGGGGTGCGCGATGGACTGGGAGTTCGACGAGAACGCGATCCGTGCTCTGCGGGCATATGCGCTGCGGGTGACCCGTGCGCTGGGGCTCACCGGCGAGTCCTCCTACGTGCAGGAGGACACCGCTTACCTGGCCCTGGACGGCAGGCTGCCGGGCTTCCCCGACCGCGACGTGGCCCTGCTGTGGGACGCGGAGCGCGGCTGGGCGGTCGCGGTGGAGAGCGACAGCTCCGAGCCGCCGTTCGTGCTGGCCAGGCTGCGCGGCCCGGTGCGGCCGGAGCCCGCCGCCGTGGCCCGCTGGGTCGAGGGCCTCGACCTGGTGGTCGACGACGGGATGCTGGCGGCCAGCTGACCGCGGTCGGCAGCCGCCGACCGCGGGGGGGGGGCGGCGCCCCGCGGGGGGGGGGGCCGCCGACCGAGGAGGCCGGCAGCCGCCGGTCGAGGAGCGACTCGGCCGCCGCCGGTCAAGCACGCATCCTGGCCGCCGCCGACCGGCAACCAGCCACACCGGCAACCAGCCCCACCGGCGACCAGCCCCACCGGCAACGCCCGGCCAACCGCCGAGCCGGGCCGCCAGGGCCTCCACCTCCTGCGCCACCACCAGTTCCACCGCCGTGGTGCTGCGCAGCCCGAACGCCTCGTCGATCTGCGGCACGTGCCCGTTGTCGGCCTTCATGACCGTGCTCGTGTGCTCCGGTTCCGGGTGCTCCACCACGGAAGCCGACCACCCCGGTCGCACGATTTCCGCGCCCCACAACGAAAAAGGGGTCGTAGGCTGCTGCCTACGACCCCGTCGGTGGGTATGCGCCGGGCTTCACCCGCCCGCCGGCCGGAGCTCGCGGCCGGAAGCGGTCAGGTGCTCCCAGGTCCGCCCGCGCTGGCTGGGCGGCGGCGCGCCGTCCGCCGTGCAGGTCGGGTACACCAGGCCGAAAGGAGTGGGTTGGTAGAATTCGTCTCCGCTGCGGACGTCGATCAGGTCTCCCACGTGTGCCATCACGACCTCCTGGACAGGGTGGTTGAGGTGCCCATCGTCGCGCTCCTCGGTCGAACCGGGCGGGGGAGACTCGGATACCCTTTTGACAGGGCAAATATGCTCGTTACGCTGCTGCAACAGAGTGAAAGCGTCAGTAACTCCGAGAAATTCGGCTGCTCCGTCCGGGTGGTGGGCGCTACCCTCGTCCACCCCCCGACCCGACAGGAGTGACCGGTGTCGTTCACCGAGGCCGAACTCGCCTACCTCCGCGCCCGCCCCTTCGCCCGGCTCGCCACCGTCGCCGACGGCGGCCAGCCCGACGTGGTGCCCGTCGCCTGCGAGTTCGACGGCGCCTACTTCTGGGTCGGCGGACCGGGCGGGTCGTTCCCGCGCACCAGGAAGTACCGGAACGTGGCGGCGGGCCACGACAAGGTCGCGCTCGTCTTCGACGACATGGTCTCCGCCCACCCGCTCATCGCCCGCGGCGTCCGCGTCTACGGCCGCGCCGAGCAGCCCTTCGACCGCGTCGGCATGATCGGCCCCGGCACCTACGTCCGGATCACGCCCGTCACGTCCTGGAGCTGGAACATGGCGGGCGAACCCGCGGGCGACGCCTGGTACCCGACCCGCAGGGCCGAGCACGCCGCGCCCTGAAGCCTCACGCCGCCGGCCGCAGCAGCGTGATCCGGCTCGCGCCCAGCTCCGTCACGTACAGGAACCCGGTGGTCGGGCTCTGCGCGAGGTCCAGCGGTTGGTTGAACCCGGTCATCCCGGTGGTGCCGGTGGTCCGGTTCGACAGCGCGCCGTTCGCGGCCACGTCGAAGAACTGGATGTCCTGCCCGGACGAGTAGCGCACCACCAGCAGCCTCCCGTCCAGCCGGCCGCCGAACGCGCCGCCCCGGTACTCCAGCGCCCCGTTCGCCGAGGCGTGCAGCCCCGCGTCGTAGGTGCCCGCCAGGTCGAAGTTGCGGTCCGGCTGAGTCCCCACCGGGTAGGCGTTCACCTGGAACGGGTCCGCCGCCGACGTCGGGTTGCCGCCCGCGAGCACCCACTCGCAGCGCACCGGGGCCGGGTGGCCGTAGTACCTCCCGGGCTTCACGTCGAACACGTAGTCGGTCTCAGCCTGCGCGTTGTTCGGCACCGCCGGCACCGCGGGCCCGGTGTAGGGCCCGTCCGCCCGCGACGCGCACGACGCGGGCAGCGGCGACGGCGTGGCGGGCGCGTTGCCGCCGGCCGCCGAGCCGTTCGTGGGCACGTACAGGTGGCCGTTGCGGTGCCACACCAGGTCGTAGGCGTTGCGGACGCCCGTGGCGTGGATCGTCAACGGCGCGTTGGCCGCGTAGGGGTCGTAGGAACCACCGGCCTCGGTGCGCACGTTCACCGGCAGCGCCGCCGGCAGCCGCGACGGGTGCAGCTTCAGCACCGCCGCGCTCAGCAGGTGCTCGGGCCGGTTGCCCCACGTCGCGTCCGCCGCGCCCATGGCGTTCATCGAGCCCTGCGTCAGGTACAGCGCGCCGTCCGGCCCGAACGCCGGCGAGTTCGTCTCGTGGTCCTTGACCGACCGCGGCAGGTCGGTGACGACCTCGGTGTAGGTGGCCAGGTCCGGTCCGCTCAACCGGGCCACCTTGCCCGACCAGTCGGGCGCGTTGGACGTGCCGCCGAAGTTGTCGGTCACCCACAGCACCGGCGCGGACGGCGTCGACGCGGGGTCGAACGCCAGCCCGATCACGGTCCGGTTCGGCGCGCCCGGCAACCCCGCCGCGACCGCGTGGTCCCGCACGGTGTCGATCACCGTCGCGGTGCCCAGCGTCCCGTCGGCGTTGACCGGGTAGCGCCTGACCTGCCCGGTGAACGTCGCCGCGTACAGCCTGCCGTCCGGCCCGAACGCCACGCTGGTGAACGGCGCGCCGCCGGCCACCCCGAACACCTGCTCGAACGCGACCGGCCCGGCGCTCGCCGGGGTCCCGGTGGTGAACACCGAGGAGAACGGCTGGAACGCGGTGCCCGCCACGTCCCGCACCCCATCGGTCACCTCGAACCGGTAGGCCGTCGAGGCGGCCAGCGGCGCGAGCGGCGACACGTTGACCACGTCGCCGCCCCCGCTGGTGATCACGTTCGCGGGCACCGCGGTCCCGTCCGACACCCGGGTCAGCCGCACCGCGGCGGAGGACAGCGTCGCCGGGTCCACCGCGCCCGCCGGCAACCGCAGGTCCGCCACCACGCTGGAGGTCGGCGGCACCCCGGTGGCCAGGTTCGCCGGCGTCGCCGCGCGCACCGACGGCGAGCCGTCCGGCAGCCCGTCCACGTCGACGTGGTTCACCTTCGTGTTGGCGCCGCCGCCCGGCGACAGCGTCAGCCGCCCGTCGGTCACCACGACCACCCGCGTCGCCGACGCGTGCTTCACCGCCGAGGTCGGCTTGAACGCCGCCACCGCGTTCTGGTCCTCGACGTTGAGCCAGTGCGCGCTGTCCACGGCGGTGCCCGCGTCGCCGACCGACACCGTCACGCGGTAGGAACCGGCGGGCACGGCGATCTCCCAGCTGCCCGGCGTGGCCACCCCCGGCGACGACGGGGGCAGCTGGGCGTGCACCAGGGTCGCCAACCGCACGTCGCCACCGCCACCGCGGTTGCGCCCGTTGCCGACCAGCGACAGCGGCGTGGTCGTGCCCGGCGCCACCCAGCCGTAGGTCTGGCCGTTGCCCCGCGGCCCGTACGCCTCGCCGAAGTCCCGCGCGTACCCCGCGGGCGGGGTGGTCGCCTGGTCCGAGAAGTTGACCCGGGCGGTGAAGACCGCGGCGTGGGCCACCCCCACCGCCTGGGCGCCGAGCACCACCAGTGCCACCAGAAGCGCGCGCATACGGCCTCCCACGACGACGGGGACCCAGCGTCGCAAAGCCCCGGACCCCGGCGACCGCCGAAGGGCGGCCCACCCCTGCGGACTGCCGAACCGCCGGCACGTCCCACCGAACGGCCTGTTGTCACCCCGTGAGCGACCGCTTACGGTCGGTTGACCGAATCGCCCCGTGGAGGTCCGTCGTGTCGAGGAAGCTCTGGGCCGCCGTCACCGGCGCCCTCGTCCTGGCCGGCGGCGCGCTGGTCACCGTCCCCCTCACCGCGGGCGCGGTCGACGACCGGCCGACCGCCGTCGTCTCGCTCGGCGACAGCGCCATGTCCGGCGAGGGCGCCGGCTCCTACGAGGACGGCACCGAGGGCGAGAACGGCAACTGGTGCCACCGCTCGACCGTCGCCATGGTGCACCGCACGCGGCTGGCCGACCGGACGGTCAACCTGGCCTGCTCGGGCGCCGACTCGGCGAACGTCTCGCTGGCCGACACCGTGCACTACACCGAGGGCTCGCAGGCCCGGCGGCTGATCGACATCGCCCGCCAGTACCGGGTGACCGCGGTCGTGGTCCAGGTCGGCGCGAACGACGACCCGCGCTTCGCCGACACCATGGTGGACTGCGTGATCGCGTGGGCCAACCCGTTCGGCCCCGCCTGCCGCACCGCGCTCGAACGCGAGTGGCCCGGCCGGCTCGCCGCGATGGCGCCGAAGGTGGAGACCGCGCTGCGCGACGTGCGCGCCGCGATGAGCGCCGCGGGCTACGCCAACGGCCAGTACGACCTGGTCCTCACCTCCTACGCCTCCCCGGTGACGGAGCGAATGGACCGCATCCTGCACGGCCCGCAGGGCTGCCCGCTGCGGCTGGCCGACGCCGGCTACGGCCGTACCGTGGCCGTGCCGCAGCTCAGCGAGGCGCTGCGCGGCGCGGCCTCCCGCGCCGGCGTGAAGTTCCTGGACTTCTCCCGGGCCACGGAGAACCGCGAGGGGTGCAGCAAGGGCGCCACCACCAGCGGCGAGTGGCAGCGCAGGCTCACCGTCGACCCGTACGCCCTGATCAACGGCGGGCTCGACGCCATCGGCCTGCACCTGGCGCAGCAGTCGTTCCACCCCAACGCCGCCGCGCACGAGCAGCTGGGCAACTGCATCACCGAGTTCGTCACCAGCGGCGCGGGCAGCGCGCGCTGCCTGGAGGGCGCGGACGGCAGGTTGCACGCCGTGCAGTAGGCCGGGCAACCTCCCCACCCCCACGGGCGTCATACCGGTAGGTTGGCGCGACCGGACAGGGGATCGGCTTTGGGGGGACCGGTGTTGGACAACGCCTTCGTCCGCGCGTGCGGGCTGGCCGCGGTGGCGCTCGCCGCGGCCGCGTGCACCTCGACCGGACCCGAGCCGCTCGACCCGGACCTGGCCCCGCGCGGCACCGTGCGGACCACGGCCGAGCCGACCCGGCAGGACCTGACGAACAAGGTGAGCCTGACCGGCACGGTCACCATGAACCCGGTGTTCGGCATCGCCTCGCCGGTCGCGGGCCAGGTGCGCTACCTCGTCGTCCCGGAGACCACCGGCACGCCGACCAGGCCGACCCGCTTCGCCACGGTGTGGGACCAGGGCAAGCCCAACAACGTGGACGTGCCCGCCGGCGCGACGTTCGGCGGGCGCCTGGTCGACGACCGCGCCACCGTCACCGCGGGCATGCCCATCGCGTCGGCCAGGCACGCCGGCTACGGCATCGTCGCCGACATCAACGGCGAGCAGGCGTACCGGATCGCCGACGCCGCGCGGGGCACCGTGCAGGCGCAGATCAAGAACGGCCCCGGCCCGTTCGCCTGCGCGCTCCTGGGCACCATCGCCGCGCTGCCGCCCGGCACCGTCCCCGCCCCGCCGCCGCGCGACGTCCCGGACCCCGCCGACGTCCCGGACCCCGCTGACGTCCAGGTGCCGCCGGACGACGCCCCGCCCGCCTCCTCCTCGGAACCCACGGGCCTGCGCCTGGTCTGCACCGCGCCCGCCGACGTGCGGCTGATCAACGGCGCCACCGCCACCCTCGAACTGGTCACCGCGACCGCGCTGGACGCGCTCGTCGTGCCGATCGAGGCGGTCGCCGGCGGCCAGGGCCGGGGCAAGGTCGACGTGGTGGGCCCCGACGGCGCCAAGCAGACCCGGGACGTCGAACTCGGCCTCACCGACGGCCGGGTGGTCGAGATCAGGTCGGGCCTCACCGGCGACGAGACCCTGGCCGTGCCCGGACCCGACCTCCCCCCGGCGGCCGACCGGTGACCGCGCTGCTCACCCTCGACGGCATCACCAAGACCCTCAAGGGCCAGGAGGAGCCGCGCACCATCCTGGCCGGCGTGGACCTCACCGTGCACGGCGGCGACAGCGTCGCCATCCTCGGCCGCTCGGGATCGGGCAAGAGCACCCTGCTCAGCCTCATCGGCCTGTTCGACCGCCCGGACGGCGGCCGGTACCTGCTGGGGGAGCAGGACATCACCCGCCTGCCCGAACGCCGGGCCGCCGCGCTGCGCAGCGCCGAGTTCGGCTTCGTGTTCCAGCGCTTCTTCCTGCTCAAGCACCTCACCGCCGCGCAGAACGTGGCCATGGCCCTGGTCAACGGCCAGGGCTGGCTGCCCCGCCGCAAGCGCCGGGCGAAGGTGCTGGCCGCGCTCGACCGCGTCGGCATCGCGCACCTGGCCGCGCACAAGCCGCCCCGGCTCTCCGGCGGCGAGCAGCAGCGCGTGGCCATCGCCCGCGCCCTCGTCCGGGAACCGCGCGTCGTCCTGGCCGACGAGCCCACCGGCGCCCTGGACACCGAGACCGGCAACCTCGTGGTGGAGGTGCTGCGCAAGACCACCGAGCGGGGCTGCGCCCTGGTGCTGGTCACCCACGACCGGGACCACGCGGCCAAGATGGACCGGACCCTCCGGCTGACCGGGGGCGTGCTGACGTGATCGGGTTCTCCGGCCGGCTCCGGTCGGCGCTCGTCATCGGCGGCCAGGGCATCAGGGCCCGCAAGCTGCGCACGTTCCTGTCCATGATCAGCCTGTTCATGGGCGTGCTGGCGGTGGTGGCGGTGCAGGCGGGTTCGGTGATCGCCAACCGGGCCGTGCTGGAGGACGTGGAGCTCCAGCAGGGCCGGGACGGCACGCGCCAGGTGTACCTGTCGCCGGAGGGGCGGACCGTCCCGGTGGCCCTCGAAGTCCTGCGCGGCCGCACCGACGCGGTGGCCGTGACCACGACCCGCGCGATCATCGGCGAACCGGGCGTGAAGCCCGTCAACGAGGGCGGCGGCCCCGTGGACGAACCCGCCTACGGCCCCGCGATGACCTGTGACGCCACCGGTTGCCGCCCCCTGGACGACGGGAACGCCGACGTGCCGCCGGGGCAGGCCGTCGAGCTGGAGCTGGTCGGGCTGACGGGTGACATCCGCCCCTTCCGCCCCTTCCGCCCGACCGGGGGCCGGTGGCTGGACTTCACCGGCGACCCGTCCCTGTCGCCGGGGCTGGTCCTCAACGAGCACGCGGCCAGGGCGTTCACCCGCCACCGGGTCCCGGCGGAGATGCGCCTGGACGGCGCCACCCACAACCCCACCCCGCGGTTCGTCGGCGTGGTGGACGACGGCGGCTACCGCCCCACCGCCTACGTCCGCGCCGACGAGCTGCTCAACTGGCTCCCGGTGTCCGGCCTGGGCGACCCCCGGCGGGGTGCGGGCCTCCAGGTCCTCATCTCCCCGGCGGGCGCGGAGGTCGAGCACACACTCAGGGCCAGGCTCCTCGCGTCCGGCACCCGGGAGGAGGCCATCTCCGCCACCACGGTGCAGACCCTGGAGCGCATGTCCACCCAGCTGTCGCTGATGCGCTGGATCTTCCTGGGCCTGGCCGCGCTGGTGCTGCTGATCGGCGTCGCGGGCATCCTCAACGTGGGCCTGGCGACGGTGGGGGAGCGGGTGGAGGAGTTCGCGCTCCGCCGGGCCGTGGGCACACCCCGCCTGCTCCTGGCGGGCATAGTCCTGGCGGAGACCCTCCTGACGGGCCTGCTGACCGCCGCGCTGGCCATCGGCGCCGCCGCCCTGGCGCTCCGGGTGGCGGGCACCCTGTTCGGCTCCCGCTTCCCGGCGCTGGCGGAGGTGGGGTTCCCGTGGCAGGCGGGCGTGGCGGGCGTCATCGCGGGCCTGGTGGCCGGCGTCCTCGGCGGCCTGGTCCCCGCCCTGCGCGCGGCCAGGATTCCGATCGCCACCGTCATGCGGGCCTGAACCACCGCTTTTCCCACCGCGTTCGCGGGAACATTGCCGCTGTGCGCGATTCCCGATAAGCTCGCGCCCGTGACTGCCGGGTCGGCCTTGAGCCAAGCACGAGAGAGTTCCCCGGCCACGGCGTGACCGCCGGGCGGGCCCGAGGTCCGCCGCGCCACCGGGTTTCCGCGCACTTCGCCACGTGACGTCCCCCGCTGCCGCCTCGCCGCGGCGGCCATCGGCGCACGTCCGCGCGACGCACCCACCTCCAGGGCGTTCACCGGCGCACCCGCGCGCACGACCGCCCCGGCGCGACCTGCCGCGCCGACACCCGCGCGAACCGTTCCCGTTCGCCCGGGGCATTTCGCGACTTCGACCACAAAGCGCTGCCCGAACACGGCCGAACAATGCCGTGGTGGCACCGCCATGCCCAAAACGGGCCATTTCCGAGCAGAGGAGCACGACGCATGGATTTCAACCGGCAGGTGATCGAGGAGTTCCGCGCCAACAACGGCCGCGTGGGCGGCCCGTTCGAGGGCGGCAGGCTCGTCCTGCTGACCACCACGGGCGCCCGGTCGGGCGACCGCCACACCACCCCCGTCGGCTACCTGCCGGACGGGGACCGCATCCTGGTCATCGCCTCGGCCGGCGGCTCCCCGCGCCACCCCGCCTGGTTCCACAACCTCAGGGCGAACCCGGTCGTCCAGGTCGAGGACGGGGTCTTCACCTACGACGCCAAGGCGGTCGTCCTCGCCGGGGCCGAGCGGGACGCGGTGTGGGCCCGCGCGGTGGAGGCCGATCCCGGCTGGGCCGAGTACCAGGCCAAGACCACCCGGCGGATTCCCGTGGTGGCCCTGGAACAGGTCGCCGGCGGTCCGCCCAACGCGTCCAGCTGGGGCGCGGCGCTGAAGCTGGTCCACGACGCCTTCCGCCGTGAACTCCGGACGATCCGGAGCGAGGTGGCCGCCTCCGGCACCACCCTCGGCGCCCAGCTCAAGGTCAACTGCCTGACCGCGTGCCAGGGCCTGAGCTTCCACCACACCGCCGAGGACACCGGCACGTTCCCGGGGCTGGAGACCAGGTTCCCGGAGCTCGGCCCCACCCTGGACCGCCTGCGCGGGGAGCACGAGCACATCGCCGGCCTGCTGGCCGAGCTCCGGCGGACCCTGGACCGCAACGACCCGGCCACCCTCCGCGCCGACGTCGACCGGCTGATCACCGACCTCGAAGCGCACCTGACCTACGAGGAGGAGCAGCTGATCCCGTTCCTCGACGCCTGACGACGTCCGCACCCGCTCCGCCCGGTGGCGCGCGAACGGTGAACTCGGGGGTCCTGGGCGTACGACTCGCCCGGTCTGGACGTACGACTCGCGGGTCAGGAGCGGGTGCGGCCCACGTAGAGGTTGCGGGCGCGGTAGAGGGTGTCGGAGGTGGGGCCGGAGCTCCCCGACGACCCCTCCATCTGGAGGTTGATGACGATCCACAGGGGTTTGCCGACGAAGTCGGCGCCCCGGTGCTGCCCCACCCAGGTGCCGTCCAGGTAGTAGTGGATGTCCACGTCGGTGGGGCTCACCTTCGCGATCCACGCCCGGTACTCGTGCCAGGAACCGGGGTTCGAGACCGGGCGGATGGTGTTCGACCAGCCCCCGCTCGCGTTCCGGTAGGTGTTGAACCAGTTCCGCGCGTCACCCTTGTACTCCAGGATGTCGCTCTCCGGCGGCCACGAGTTCACCCCGGTCAGCCAGAACGCGGGCCAGGTGCCGCGCGCCGACGGCGCCTGGAACTCGCCCCGGACCTCCCAGTTCGGGAACTGGTCGGAGACCAGCACGTGCTGCTTGGCGTGGACCGCGCCCGAGTGGTACCGGATCGGCAGGTGCGGGTCGGCCGAGCTGGTGCCCTCGTCCCAGGTGATGCGCGTGGCCTTGAGCACCAGCGTGGACCCCTCCAGGAACACGTGGTTGTGGTCCGACGCGTTGGCGTACATGCGCGCCGACCCGTTGTGGTCCGACCCCCACGGGTAGCGGTAGTTCCAGACCGATTCGAACGTGCCGTAGTTCGCGAACGAGCCGCTGATGACCGTTTCCCAGGCGGCCGCCCCGGTCCGGGCGGAGGCGGCGGGCCCGAGCCCGAGCCCCAGGCCGGCCCCGCTGCCCACCAGGAAACCGCGTCGACTGAGTGCCACGACGATGTGCCTTCCCTCGACGACGTTGACGAGGCGGCGTTCCCCGAACGTAGGACCGACCCGGGCCCGCGTCAACGGCCGGCGGGCTCAGTAGTGGCGGATACCGGCGGACAGCGTCCGCGCCCAGGGCGCGTCCACCTCGTCCGCCGCGGACGCCACCACCAGGTGGCACAACATGCCCCTGGCGAAGAACTCCTGCACCCGCGCCTCGTCCGCCCCGGACACGCCCCGCACGTACTCGGTCGCGCGGGCGTACCCGCGCTGCACCACCTCGCGCACGGCCGGCTCGGACAGCGCCGCGCACTGGGCGTGCATCTGGACCGACAGCAGCGGCCGCTCCTCGGCGATCAGCCGCGCGTAGGCTTCGCCCATCGCGGAGAGGACCGCCTCGGGCGTGCTGCCCCCGGCCCCGGCCACCCCGTCGGCCAGGCTCTCCCTGATCCGCGCGAAGCAGTGCTCGACCACCGCGACGAACAGGGCCTCCTTGTCCGGGAACAGCCGGTAGACGTAAGCCTGCGAGATCCCGGCGGACTTGGCGACCTCGCCGGTGGTCGTGCCGTAGTAGCCGCGTGCCGCGAACGCGCCGAGTGCGGTCCGCAGCACGGTGTCGCGGCGTTCCTCGGCGGTGGAGAGTCGGCGTTCACGCGTGGGTCCCGGCACAGGTGTAATCAACCACTCACACATTCCGCTGTCAACCGGGGTCGGTATCGGGCTTGGTGCCGAGGCGAGAGCGGTGACCGGTGTCGGGCCCGGTGCCGAGGTTGGAGGCGAAATCGGGGTCTGTGCCGGTGCGGAGGGCTAGGGTCCCCGGCATGTCGCGTGGCTGGGTGGTCGCGGTCCTGGTGGTCCTGCTGGCGGGGGGTTCCGGCTGCGGCGCGCCCGAGGCGGGCACCCCGTTGGCCTCGTTGCCCGACCCCACCACCGGACCGCGCACCACCGCTCCTCCTCCCGGCACGACCACCGCCACGACGACCACCGCCACGACCACCGCCACGACCACCCCGGAGTCCCCGCCCGCCCGACCGTCCCCGACCAGGGCGGGCAACCCGGCCGGCGGCGCGCCCGTGCCGGCGGGGGCCGCCGCCGTCGACACCTCCTCGCCGACCACGGTGATCGGTGCCGGCACGCCCGCGGGCTGCACCTCGCGGGCCGTGGTCGCGGCGGTCGCGGCCGGCGGCGTGATCACGTTCGACTGCGGCCCGGACCCGGTGACCATCGCGATGGCCGAGACCGCGAAGGTGCGCAACGACTCCGGCCCCGAGACCGTCCTCGACGGCGGGGGACTGGTGACGCTCAGCGGCGGGGGCCGGCGGCGCATCCTCTACCAGAACACCTGCGACCGGGCCCAGGGCATCACCACCTCGCACTGCCAGGACCAGGACCACCCCCGGCTGACCGTGCAGAACCTCACCCTCGTCGACGGCGACTCGACCGGCGACGACACCGAGGGCGGTGGCGGTGGCGCGGTGTTCGTGCGCGGCGGGCGGGTCAAGGTCGTCAACTCCACGTTCCTGCGCAACAGGTGCGCCGAGCACGGTCCCGACCTCGGCGGCGGAGCGCTGCGGGTGCTCGGTCAGCACCGGGGCGGGCCGGTGTTCGTGGTCGACAGCACCTTCGACGGCGGCACCTGCGCCAACGGCGGGGCGCTGAGCGGCATCGGCGTGTCCTGGGTGGTGCTGAACAGCGTGCTGCGCGGCAACTCCGCGGTGGGGCGCGGCGCGAACCCCGCGCGGGCCGGCACCCCGGGCGGCGGCAGCGGCGGCGCGATCTACGCCGACGGCAACGCGTTCGACCTCCGCATCGCCGGGAGCGTGGTGGAGGACAACCGGGCCAACGAGGGCGGCGGCGCGGTGTTCTTCGTCAGCAACGACCGCACGGGCACGATGAGCGTCGAGGGCTCCACCCTGCGCCGCAACCCCAGCGCGGGCTTCGAGACGCCGGGCTACCGGGGGATCTTCTTCCTCGGCGCGGCGAACCCGGTGGTGCGCGACTCGACCATCCGGTAGCGCCGCGCGCCCGACGCCGGCGCCATCCCCGCCGACACCAACACCAACACCGCCAACGCCGCCAACACCGCCGACGCCGAACGGCCGATCACGCCGAACCGCCGGTGGGACCGAACGGGCGATGACACCGAACGGTCCCGCACCTCCTCCGGCGGGTGGTGTTGGCCGCCGCGGAACCGGCTTCACCACGCGCCCCACCCGTGCCAGGGTCGAGGCATGTCGACTGCTGTGGTGCTGGGTGCGAGCATGGGCGGCCTGCTGGCCGCGCGGGCGTTGGCCGGACTGCACGACGAGGTGGTGGTGCTCGACCGGGACGCGCTCCCGCCGGGTCCGGACCACCGGCGCGGGGTGCCGCAGGGCAGGCACTTCCACACCCTCCTGCCACGGGGCGTCCAGGCCCTCGACGCCATGTTTCCCGGCCTCTCCGAACGGCTCGTCGAGGAGGGCTCGCCGCGCGCGGACTTCGCGGGCGCCCACCTCGTGCTGGGCGGCCACGAGTTCGCCCGCGCGGACGTCGGCGTGCCGGCCGTGCAGGTGCCCAGGCCGGTGCTGGAGCGCGCCGTCCGCGAACGCGTGGCCGACCTGCCCGGCGTGGAGGTCCGGACCGGGTGCGAGGCGGTCGGGCTGGTGTCCGAGCGGGGGCGGGTCACCGGGGCGCGGGTCGTGCGCGACGGGGTGGAGCGGGTGCTGGCCGCCGACCTCGTGGTGGACGCCACGGGCCGCGGCGGTCGGGCGGCGACGTGGCTGGGGGCGCTCGGCCACCCCGCGCCGGTCGAGGAGCGGATCGAGGTGGACGCCGCCTACGTCAGCCGGCTGGTCAGGCTGACCGAGCCGTTCCCGGACCACCTGGTGCTGGTCGGCCCGGCGCCCGCGCGGCCGACCGGGTTCGCGCTGGCCAAGCACGGCGGCGACCGGTGGATGCTCACCGCGGTCGGCGTCGGCGGCGTCCACCCGCCCGTCGACGAGCGGGGCCACCTGGAGTTCGTGCGCCGCGCCGCGCCGCCCTCGGTGTTCCGGGCGATCGAGTCCGCGTCGCCGTTGACCGAGCCGCTGCTGCACCGCTTCCCGACCAGCCTGCGCCGCCGCTACGAGCGGTTGCGCGACTTCCCGTTGGGGCTGCTGGTGTTCGGCGACGCGCTGTGCAGCTTCAACCCGATCTACGGCCAGGGCATGACGGTCGCCGCGCTGGAGGCCGAGGCGCTGCGCCGCTGCCTGCGCGCGGGCGAGGGCGACCTGGCGGGCCGGTTCTTCCGCGCGGCGGCCCGCATCGTCGACCCGGTGTGGCTGCTCAACGCGCTCGGCGACCTGGCGCTGCCGCAGGTGGCCGGCCACCGGTCGCCGTCCACCCGGCTGCTCAACCGGTACGTCGCCCGGGTGCAGCGCGCGGCGGCCCACGACCCCCGGGTGGCGCGGATGTTCATCCGGGTCACCGGCCTGCTCGACCCGCCGACGGCCCTGTTCCGGCCGGACGTGGCGGCGCGGGTCGCGGTGGGCCGTTCCCGCCGGGCCTGACCGCGCGACCGGACCGGCGTGCCGTTCCCGTCGGGCCTGACCGCGCGACCGGACCGGGTGCCCCTCCCGCCGGTTGGGCACCGGTGCCCAACCGGCGGGAGGAGCACCCCGGTGTCCGTGCCGCTCCGGGTCGGCGTGGCGCTGCGGTTCGGCGTGACCGGCTCCGTGCCCGGCGATCACCCGCCCGGGGTGGTCGCCGCGCACGATCGTGCGCGGCGGCTGTCGCCGCCGGTGCCCGTGGTCGGCCGCACGTCAGGGGGACAGGTGTCGCTGTTCGCCGGATGAGGCGAAGGTGAGCACTTTTCGACAACTCTGGGTCATCGCGGAATGCACTCTTTCGGATTAGGGTGGTAATCCCTTCGGGGGTAGATAGCCGCATTCCGGCGGAGCGGAACGGCCTGGTCAGGTGCTATGGTCTACCCGGGTCACCTGTGGGTTTGTTGTTCGACCGCGCAAGGATGAATCGCCTTGTATCGAGTGTGAATTCATGACTACGGTGCGATACGTGGAATTCGCAGATCTGTGGAATGCCTCTCGGGACTCGCGGGGGCCGGGATGAGCATCTACCTCATAGGTCTGCTGTGGGTCGGCGGCGCGGCCCTCACCACCGCGGTGCTGACCTACCTGATCCGCCGGTACGGCGACGCCGAGACCCGGGACGCCAACAGCGAGGCGTCCAACCAGGTCTTCACGATCGTGGCGGGCCTGCACGCCGTGCTGGTGGCGTTCGTCCTCATCGCCCTGTTCGACGCGGTGGCCGACGCCGAGGCGGCCTCCTACCAGGAGGCGGACGGCCTGGTCGCCGCCACCTGGGCGGGCGAGGCGATCTCCCCGGCCGTCGGCGATGAGGTCAGGGCGCTGTCGCGCGCCTACGCCACCACGGTCATCAACGACGAGTGGCCCGCGATGCGCGAGGGCCGGGAGTCCTCCGACACGGGCTGGGACCAGCTCGACCGGCTGCGCCGCGTGGTGGCCGAGGCGCCCGCCGAGGACACGTGGCAGATCGACCGCAAGACCGAGGCCGCCACGAAGCTGTGGGACGTCTACGAGGCCCGCCAGTCGCGGCTCGACGCGGCCGGCGGCGGCGTCACCGCGGTCATCTGGTTCGTGCTGGCCATCGGCACCGTGCTGGCGGTGTTCCTGCCGCTGCTGTTCGGCGGCGGCCCGAAGCTGCGCACGCACATCATCGTCACCGCCACCCTGGCCGCGACCCTGACCCTGTTGCTGTACGCCACCTACCAGCTCCAGAACCCGTTCGCCGGGGGCGCGGACGTCACGCCCGAGGCGTTCCAGGCGGCCGTCGCGCGGTTCGGATGATCGAGCTCCTGGCGCAGGCGACGTGCACCGTCCTCCAGGTGGAGGCGGGGCACGGGCCCTCGGCGGTGTTCCGGCTGGACTTCCCGACCGGGGCCGCCACGCAGCTGGGCACGCTCGACCGGCGGCTCAACGCGATCGGCTACTCGCACGCCCAGGACCTCGTGTACGGGGTGGACGACGACGGCCGGGTGGTCTCCCTCGACCGCTCGGGCCGGCTCGTCGGCGCCCCGTCCAAGCCCGTCCACCTGCTGCGGCACGCGAACGCCGGCGCGGTGGTGGGCGAGCGACTGGTGGTGCGGGTCGGCCCGTGGCTGTACTCGGTCGACATCAACCGCAACGGGCCGGGGTTCGGGCGCATCACGCACGAGGCGTCGCTGTGGCCCGCCCACGGCCTGACCGTGGACGACTTCGACCTCAACGCCGCCGACGGCCTGCTGTACGGCGTGGCCACGCGGGGGCACGGCCGCCCCGAGGTGGTGAAGATCGACCCGAACACCGGCCGGGTGACCACGGTGCGCGGCGTCGGCCGCCTGCCCGCGGGCAGCGCGTACGGCGCGGTGACCCTGAGCCCGGACGGCTCGCTGTACGCCACCAACAACCGCCACGACGGCCGCAGCACGCTCTACCGGATCGCCCTGGACGGCTCGGGCCTGGTCACCGAGATCTCGTCCCGGCCGTCGCGGCACACCACCGACGCGTCCGGCTGCCTGTACGCGCCGCCGCCCTCGGTCGACCCACCGGACCCGCCGGACCCACCCGATCCGCCCGACCCACCCGATCCGCCCGACCCACCGGACCCGCCGTCGCCCACCACGACGACCCGACCGCCGCTCGTGCCGCCGCCCCCGCCACCCCCGCCCGTGCCGCCGACGACGACGAACCCGGCGGTCGTGCCCCCGCCCGCCCCCCGGCCGACCCCACCCGGGCCGACCCCGTCGTCACCGGCCCCGCCCTCGCCCGCCCCGCCGGCGCCCGACATCGAGCTGCCGGACCGGCAGGGCGGCGCGGCGGTCGTGGCCGACGACACCGTGCGCGACCAGCGGCGCTGGGGCCTCGTGGCGCTGCTGCTGATCGTGGGCATGGGCGCGGTCGCGGGGCAGTCGGCGATGCGCCGCCGCTAGCCCCCCGCGCACCCGGCGTCCTCCGAAGGTAGGACGCCGGCGGGTACGGTCGGGGGACGCCGCGCGGGTACCGCGGCTCCTACGTTCCGGGGTATGAGCGGTCGGACAGCGGCACTGGACGTGCTGCGCGGGGTGGCGATCCTCGGGACCTTCGGCACCAACGCGTGGGTGTTCACCCACCCGCACGGGGCCACCGGGTTCCTCGACCTCATGGGCGGGGAGGACGACGGCGGCGCGCTGCTGCGGATGCTGTCGAACGGCAAGTTCCTGGCCCTGCTGTCGATCATCTTCGGCATCGGGCTGGCCATCCGGCACCGGTCGGCGCTGCGGCGGGGCGCCCGCTGGCCCGGCTGGTACCTGTGGCGCTCGGCCCTGCTGCTGGTCGAGGGCCTGCTGCACTACGTGCTGATCTTCGAGTTCGACGTGCTCGCGTTCTACGCCGTCGTGTCCGTCGCGGTCGCCCTCCTGGTCGGCCGGAGCACGCGCGCGGTGACGGCCTGGCTGGTCGGCGTCGGCCTGGTGCACGTGCTCCTGATCGGCCTGGTCACCCTGGCCCTGGTCGTCGGCGGGGTGGAGCTGAACGACGGGGTGGTGCTCCCGGTCGACAGCTGGTGGACGCAGGTCCGGGCCCGGGTCGAGCACTTCGCCTACTTCCGCGGCGAGGTGTTCTTCGTGCTGCCGCTGAGCACGGTGCTGTTCCTGGTGGGCGCGCGGCTGTTCACGGCCGGTGTGCTGGAGGACTCGCCGCGCGGGCTGCGCCTCCAGCGCCGCCTCGTGGTCTGGGGCCTGGGCCTGGGCGTGCCGCTGAACGTGCTCACCACCCTGGCCGGCCCGGACTGGTTCGCCGTGGACCGGTACCTGTGCGCGCCGCTGGTGGCGTTCGGCCTGCTGGGCGGCATCACCCGGCTGGTCAACCGGATGCGGGCGGAGCAGGGCGTGCTGCGCGCGGGCCTCACCGCCGTCGGTCGGACCGCGCTGAGCTGCTACGTCGCGCAGAACCTGCTGGCGTCGGTGCTCTGCTACCCGTGGGGCCTGGGCCTGGCGACCCGCTTCGGCGGCCCCTGGTTCACCGTCGCCGTCTGGTTCACCGTCTGCACCCTGCTGGTGGTGGGCGCGTCCTGGTGGCTGACCAGGTTCTCCCGGGGCCCGCTGGAGGCGCTGTGGGACCGCGCCTACCGGGCGCCGCAGCGGCTCGCCCGGCCCCGGGCGGTCGACCGGGGGTGAGGTTCTCCCCCGGGGCGGACCTCCGGTTTCCCGCCGCGGAACCGGAGGTCGGCCCCATGGTCCGGGCCTCCGGGCCTCCGTAGCGTCGACCCCGTGATGATCAACACTGTGGCGCTGGTCGCGGCCCTCACCGCGACCGGCGCGTCCCCGGTCGACCAGCTCGACTCCTGGGTGGACCAGCGCTGGGCCTCGGCGGCCCTCGTGCGGGTGGAGGACGACACCGGCACGAGGGCGCACGCGGCCGGCGAGGCCCGCGTGGACGGGCACTTCCGCGTCGGCAGCGTCACCAAGACGTTCGTGGCGACCGTCGTGCTGCAACTGGTGGACGAGGGCCGGGTGCGCCTGGACGACCCGATCGCCCGGTACGTCGACGGCGTGCCCCGGGGCGGCGAGATCACCGTGCGGCAGGTCCTCTCCCACTCCAGCGGCCTCTACGACTACGCCCACGGCGAGGGCTGGTCCACCAACCGCTGGCGCGGCGCCGAGCGGTTCCGCCACCACGAACCCCGGCAGCTGCTGGACGAGGCGTTCCGCCACCCGTCGCACTTCGACCCCGGCACGAGCTGGCGCTACTCCAACACCAACTACGTCGTGGCCGGCGCGCTGGTCGAACGGGTCACCGGCAGGCCCTACGGCGCCGAGGTGACCGACCGGATCGTCAAGCCCCTGGGCCTGCGGCACACCAGCGTGCCGGGCGACCGCCCCGGCCTGCCGCGCCCGCACGCCCGCGGCTACACCGAGGTGGACGGCCGGCTGGTGGACGCGACGCTGATGAACCCGTCGCTGGACTGGGCCGCGGGCGAGATGATCTCCACCGCGGGCGACCTCAACCGCTTCCTCGACGCCCTGCTGGGCGGGCGCCTGACCAGCCCGTCGGCCCTCGCCGCGATGCGCACCACCACGCCGACGGGCTCGATCTTCGCCTACGGCCTGGGCCTCCAGCGCTACGACCTGCCGTGCGGCCGGTCGGTCTGGGGCCACGGCGGCGAGCTGATCGGCTACCTCACCTACGCCGTCCGCTCCGACGACGGCAGGCGGGCCACCCTGTCGTACAACCCGCTGCCGGGCGAGGTGCCCGCCGAGGCCGTCATCGGGCTGTTCGGCGACGTGTTCTGCCCGGCGTGACCACCGGGTGCCGTCGCGGCCCCCTCCTCACGGGCCGCGACGGCACCCGACTCCCCGCGCCCCCTTCGGCTCAGGCGTGCTCCAGCCGGGTCCGGACGTCCGCCGGCGGGTAGTTGTCCCAGAAGTAGGTGTCGGCCGCGTTCTGGTCCTGCGCGAAGTTGACCGCCTCGGCGATCCGGCCGTCCTCGATCCGGAACGCCGGCGCCCAGGTGATGTCCAGGCCCTCGGGGTTCGTGCTCCAGCCGCGGTGCAGGTCGACGACCCAGTCCCCGTCCGCGGCCAGGAACAGCGGCTCCGCACGGAAGCCCGCCTTGGCCAGCCGGCCGAAGAACTCCAGCACCTCGTCGACGCCGACCTTCGTGCCCGACAGCGGGTGGCGGCCGGGGATCGTCCACCGGACGTCGTCGGCGAGGAACGCCTTCAACGCGGGGACGTCGCCCGAGGCGTAAGCCTCGTAGTACGCGCGGATCAGCTCCACGTTGGGGTGGTCCTGGGACACCGGTCAGCTCCTCCTCAACCCGGCTGGTGGCCCGTCAACCCCACCACCGGCGGCCTCGTCGGTCCAATACCCGTGCCCATACCCTTTGGGCATGAGTCCCCTCGACGTGGACACGCGGGTGCTGCGCTACTTCGTGGCCGTGGCCGACCGGCTGAGCTTCACCGGGGCGGCCCGGGACCTCTACGTGTCCCAGCCCGCGCTGAGCAGGCAGATCAGGCAGCTGGAGGAGGACCTGGGCGCGGACCTGTTCGTGCGCACCGGGCGGGAGATCCGGCTGACCGTCGCGGGCGCCGAGATGCTCCCCCTCGCCCGCGGCGTGCTGCGCGACTGGCAGGAGACCGCCCGCGTGGTCCGCTCCGCCGCGGCCGCCGAGATGAACGTCCTGCGGGTCGGCTTCGTCGCCTCCGGCGGCGGCGGCGTGGCCCGCCGGGCCAGGGCGGCGTTCGCCGGCCACCGGCCGGAGGTGACCATCGAGCCCAAGCGCTTCGACTGGGGCGGCGAACCCGACGCCCTGCGCCAGGGCCTGGTGGACGTGGCCTTCGTCTGGCTGCCCGCGGACACCGCCGGCCTGCACGCCAGGGTCGTGGCGACCGAACCGAGGTACGTCGCCCTGGCCCGCGACCACCGCCTCACCGCCCGGCCGGAGGTGTCCATCGCCGACCTGGGCGACGAACCGCTGATGTGGACGCGCAAGGCGCCCCGCGAGTGGGTCGACTGGTGGGCGGTGAACCCGAGGCCGGACGGCCGCGAACCGGTGTGGGGCCCGGAGAACGACAACGTCGAGGAGATGCTGGAGCAGGTCGCCACCGGGGCCGCGGTGTGCATCGGCCCGGAGTCGATGGCGCTGTACTACGCCCACCCGGACCTGGCGTGGCGGCCGATCCCCGACATCGAACCGCTGCGGATCGCGGTGGCGTGGGTGCCGGAGACGCGGAGCGAGGTGGTGCGGGCGTTCGTGGAGACGACCGTTCGATCAGCGGACCAGGCTTCGTAAGGAGGCCAGCGCGGCAGGCAGGTCGGGGGGTACCTCTTTCTGCCCTCGTGCGGACAGGTACCTCCCGACGAAACCGAGGACCAGGTGGTCGTCGACCCGGCTGAACCTCTCGACGACCTGCCGGAAGTGTCGCGGCGGAACCGCGCGCAGGAGGGAGGAGCTCATCCCGTCGAGCATGGTCAGGAGGTGCGCGTCGAACCTCCAGGCGTTCGCGTCGCACTCCGCGAAGTACTCGACGGTCTCGGGTGAGAAGTAGCCGCTGACGGGGTTCTCGATCTCGCTTTGCGAGATGTTCGCCTCCAGCGTGGTGACGAGCCCTCGCAGGCCAGGGCTCCGTCCACCGTGCTCGCGGTCCGCGATCCAAGCGACGACGAGGCAGGGGACGGTGAAGAGAGGTCTCGTGAGCGCTCCCAGGACCAGTGCGTCGATCACGTCCCTGTTCTCGTCCAGCATGTAGGGGTGAGCGCAGGCGATGGAGATCAGTTCGAACGGGGCGATGACCGGGCGATCCGCCAGCAGGTGGGTCATGGCGCGCTTCACCCGCTCTCCGGGCAGCCTCCACGCCTCTCTGGACAAGGCGAAGGTGAACGCCTGCGTCGCCGCGGGGTTCAAGCCGACGCCCGCGTCGAGTTGGTCGAGGACCTGGTCCAGGAGCTCGTTGTCGTACGGCAGGCTGCGGTCGGTGCCGGCCACCCCGGAGGTGTTGATCACCCATTCTGTCAACTTCCCCAGCAGGGCGCGCTCCCGTGCGTCCGGGTCGGCGGCGTAGTCGATGAAGTGGGCGCCTGCCCGCACGAGGCCCACGAGCGTGTGGTCGCCGAGGATCTTTGCCTCATCGATGTACCGGACGCCCGAAACCGTCCCGTCGGGGGACAGGTGGAGAACACCGCTGTGGTTCTCCAGGGCAAGCGTCCGCAGGACGCTGCGCCAGCCGTCGGCGTCCAGTCCGGCCCGCCACAGGTGCACCGTCCGACGCCACACGGCGAGTGGCTCCTCGGCACCGGGGAACAGAGCCGCGAGCGGCACGGGACGGTCGGCCAGACCGATCCGCAGGCAGACGAGGTTCGCCGCGTACGTGGCGATTCGGGACACCGGCGTGGCCGGTGAGGGCGCGTAGCCGGGGTATCTGTCGGACAGCGGCCGTTCTCGGTACGAACGGACGAGGTCGTCGAGCACGTCGAGGACGCCGACCTGGTGCCACAGGTCCCAGGTGGCGAACAGTTGGCGCGCGAAGTCGAGGATCGGTTTCCGCTTGGTGAACACCTGATGGGACAGCAGCGCGAACAACAGCGCGTCGTCCGGGTGCCCGCCCTCCGCGAAGGGGTTCGACCGGCTCCGCTCCCACTGGGCGTGGAGGGTCGTCAGCAGCGTCAACGCGAGCTCGGCGACCAGGTACTCACCGAACGTGGCATGCAGGAACTCGTAGGTGCGGCGGCCGCCGGTGTGCTCGTTCAGCTTCGCCGAGTGGATGAAGAAGAACTCCTCGACCGTCCGGTCCGCCAGGCTGAGCGGCTCGTCGAAGGTGTGCCCGGGATGGGCTTCTCCGGAGCGGAGCACCGCTGCCAGGTCCTGGTTCAACTCCGCGTCCATGACGTACTGCCGACCACGGTTGAACATGGCCAACGCCGCGATGCCCAACTGCGTCCTGCTCCGCTTGACCCGCTGCTCCACCTGCTGAGCGGAGGGCTGTTCCCAACTCTTGTCCCGGGCCTGGCGCACCACGAACCAGTCGATCAGCCGCTCGTACAGCGCGGCTTCGGACAGGTCTTCGTCGTCCAGGTCCACGTTCTCCACGTCGGTGGCGTAGACCGCGAGCATCATCAGCAGCAGCGGTTGCCGTGCCAGGTCGCCGCGGTGCAGCACCAGGGTCGGGGTCAACCGGGACGAGTTGGCCTCGTTCCACGCGTCCAACCACTTGCCCACGCGGACGTCGTCGAACGCCTCCAGCTTCACCACCGACGTCCCGAGCGGGATGTGGACCCGGTCCACGACCAGCGGACGAGAGGTGACGACCACGGCCACCCGCCTCCCGAGGTCCGCCTCCCGCTCCTGGAAGTCGCACACCTGTTCCAGGTAGTTCGACCGAGTCACGCCGCTGGCCTGGACCAGTTCGTCGAAGCCGTCCAGCAGCACCACCGGGATACCGTCGCGGCACTCGTCGGCCAGCCTGCCCCAGTCGACCCGCTCCGACAGCACCTCGGCCAGTGCGGTCTCGACCTGGCGCACCACCGCGTCGTTCGCGTTGACCCGGCGCAGCGGCACGGTGACCACCGGATACCCGAGGGCGGGCAGCCGCGCGGCGAGGACGCTCATGAGCAGCGACTTGCCCATGCCGGGGTGGCCGAGCACCAGCAGGGGCCGCCGCGTGCTCGCCGGACCCGCGAGATGGGCGGCGAGGAAGGTGTCGATGTCCTCCTCGACCCCGGTGTTCTCCTCCCACCACATCTCGGCGGACGGCACGGAGGTGTCGTCCTGGACGGCCACCCGGTAGGCGGGCGACACGAAACCGCGCTCCACCGACGGGAACCTGGTGCTCAGCGGCGCGTTGCCGGGGTTGGTCCGGAGCAGCGGCTTGTGCAGGGCGGCCGCGGCCGCGAACGCCAACTTCGCCCGGTGAGAGGGCTCCCGGGGCAATTCACCCGGTGCGAACAGCGACAGGAGGCGTGAGAAGCGCTCCATCGACTCGGACTGCACGTTCAGGGCCTCGACGACCAGACTGTGACGTGCCTCGATCACGGCCCGGGTCGCCGAGTGCTCGCCGATGAGGCTCCACACTTGGAATTCGGGGATCTCCGCCGCCAACCGGAGGTAGTGGTCCACGTACCGATCACGGATCTGGTCGAGGGTCGGCAGGGCCGACGACGGGTCGATCGCCAACCCGCGGAGGAAACCGGACACCATCTCGCGAGCCCTGGAGAAGAAGTCCGAGAGGTCGCGGTCGAGGTTCTCCTGGAAACCCCGGGTGGCGCCCGGCGCCGGCACCCCGAGAGCCGTCAGCGCTGCCAACTGGCGGGCCTCCTTACCGCCGTTCGCCGGCTCGACGCCCAGCGCCCGGAACTTCTCGCGGTCGGTCACCCCTAGTTCGTCGAACCGGCGGCCGAGTCGGTCCCGGTACGCGTCGAAGACCGACACGACCGCGATCACGGTGTGCGCGGCGATCACGAGTTCCTGGCGGTCGACCCCCGACAACCCCGTCAGCCTGGCCGACACGCCGTCGAGCACCCTGCGGAGCGAGGCCACCGCCTCGTTCTTGGGGTCGATCAGCCCCCCGCCCGCGGCGAGGATCGCGCCACCCGCCACCACGCCCGCCCTGTCGAACACGGGCCGTTCGTACCTGCCGAGGATCCGGAGCGCTCCGGTGTACGTGAACAGGTCGGGACGCGACACGGGTACCCCATCAGCCGGTGGTGTCGGCTGATCTTAAGCGCCGGTCCGGAACGCCGAACCGCAATTCGCGGGTCGGCCGGGCCGTGGAAGAAGGGGAAAGCCCCGCCGGGGAGGACCCGGCGGGGCGTTCCGCGCGCTCAACTCACGGGTAGTTGACCACGTACCGCTGCTGCGTGGCGAGGTTCGCGGCCCCGCCGATGCCGTTGATCACGTTGTCGATCGTGCCGACCCCGCCCAGCGACACCGTCACCAGGTCGTGCATCCGCACACCCGACCGGTTGGGCACCTCGAACCCGTTCGCCGTCCGGATGCTCGGATCGGCCTGGTTGAACGAGTACACGCCCATGCCCCAGCCCTCGTGGGTGGTGACGTGGTCGGCCACCTTGTACCCGGCCCAGCCCAGCTGCGAGCCGTTCATCCACGCGGCCTGGTTCGGCGGGTCGTACGGCAGCTCGTTCTGGTAGAAGTACGTGCGGCCGCCGTTGCCGTTCCAGATCGTGTTGTACTGCTGGTAGTGCTCGACGAACAACCCGTACGCGGTGACGTTGTCGCCGTTGACGATCACGCCGTTGCGCCCGGTGTTGGCGGTCCAGCCCGTGGGGCCCGTGCCGTGGTCGGCGCGCCACACCCACGTGTGGTCGATGATCACGTTGTCGCTGTTGACCTCCAGCGAGACCGTCGCCTTGCCCGCCTGGGGACCGCCGACGCGCAGGTACACGTCGTGCATCGAGGTCGGGTTGGCGGCGTGCGAGGCCGACGAGTTCGCCGGGCCCAGCTGGAGCAGCACGGGGGAGTTCTGCACGCCCGCGTCGACGAGGAAGCCCGCGAGCTTCACACCGTCCACGTCGGACACCGCCATGGCCGGCTTGCCGGTGTCGGGGGAGAGGGTCGCGAGACCCAGGCCCAGCACCACGGTGTTCGGCCGGGTGACGTTGATCGTGTCGGTCAGGCGGTGCACGCCGGGCGTCAGCAGCAGGTGCTTGCCCTGCGCCAGCGCCGCGTTCGTCGTCGCGACGGGCGTGCCCGGCTTGACGATGAAGAAGTCGGCCAGCGAGATGGACTGGCCGGCGGGCGTGCCGTTCTCCCAGCTGGTGCCGCGCGAGTTCTGCCGCAGCGCCGGGACGAACACCTTGTACTCGTTGTTCTCGAAGTACAGGAACGGCTTCTCGCGCACGACGGGCGTGGTGTCGACCGTGGTGTGCGACGGGTTCGGGAAGTGCTGCGGGGGAGCGCCCGGCGAGCCGACGAACACCATGTTCCACACCGAACCGGACCAGCCGCCCGCGAGGTTGCTGTTGCGGGTCAGGAACTGCTGCTGCGAACCGGACACGGTCAGGCCGTCGATCTTGCTGTCCACGATGAGACCGCCGGACGCCCAGCCGTCACCACCGTTCCACAGCTGGACCTGGCCGCTGAGGTGCATCCGCCGGTACGACGCCGCCTGCGACACGGCCCACCGCTCGATCTGGCCGGCCGGCAGGTTGACGAACATGTTCTCGGCCTGGCGCCAGAAGTTCTGGGTGGCGTTGCCGAGGTTGTTCGGGTTGTCGCCCTGCTGCAACCAGTCCGCCTCGACGCGCACGTGGCCGTTGAGCCGCACGTCGTCCGGGCGCAGGCCGAGGCCCGCCACCTGGGTGTAGAAGCGCAGGTTCACGTCGGCGTCGTACACACCGGGCTTGTAGAGCACGGCGTACCGCTCGGAACCGAACTGGTTGGTCCTCATCTGGGTGGAGATCTGGTTCAACCGGTTCTGCATCGCGACACGGTCGTAACCGGGACCGTAGATCAGCACGTTCGGACCGAAGTCCGGGTTGCGCGGGTCGGTCGGCGGGATGGTCGGCCCGCCGGTGGTCTCGGTGTTGACCGAGAGCTCCCACAGGGAGTAGCCGTAACCGGTCGCCCGCGCCGTGCCGTACACCCGGACGTAGCGGCCCGAGGCCGCCACGGTCAGGTTCTGGGCGCCGCCGGTGCCGGTGGTGGTGGAGTAGACGGTGTTCCAGGTGGAGGCGTTGTCGGACAGCTGGACCTGGAACGAGCGGCCGTAGGCGGCCTCCCAGGACAGCGACACGCGGCAGACCTGCTGCGTGGAGCCCAGGTCGACCTGGATCCACTGCGGGTCGGAGAAGGCGCTGGCCCACCGGGTGCCGGTGTTGCCGTCGACCGCGGCGGAGGCGGGCGTGCCGCCGTTCTCCACGGACGACGCGGTCGCCGGTCGGTTCAGCGCCGCGTTGGACGTGCCGCACTCGGCGGCCTGCGCGGGGGGAGAGAGGGGGCTGATGACCGCCACGAGGCCAACGGCCAGCGCGGCGGTCAACACGCCGAAACGGGAACGGGGAGAGCTCATGGTCCTACCTGACTAGGTAAGGGGCGGCAGAGGCCCGGAGCTGTTGCCTCCGTGGCACCGGAGGCGCTTGAGAGAGCGCTCTCTCGGAGCGTAACGCCGAGGTTGCGAAAACGTCAACGGACGTCTCAAGCGGACTCGCGCACCACCAGCACGGGCTCGAAGATGACCGACCGGGGCGGCGAAGCCGGATCGTCCACGTGGTCCAGCAGCAGGCGCGCCATTCCCGCGGCCATGTCCTCCACCGGCTGGCGCACCGTGGTCAGGCGCGGCCGGCAGGTCAGCGCGGGGCTGCTGTCGTCGAAGCCGATGACCGCGACGTCCTCCGGCACGCGGCGGCCGTGCTTGTGCAGCACCATCAACGCGCCCTGCGCCATCAGGTCGTTCGCCGCGAACACGCCGTCGATGCCGGGGTGCTCGGCCAGCAGCCGCTCCATCGCCGCCTCGCCGCTGGCCGCGGTGAACCCGCCCTCGGCGATCGGGACGTACGGAAAACCGTGACGCGCCACCGAATCCCGGAACCCGGTCAACCGGTTCTGCGAGGCCGGGACGTCGAGCGGTCCCGAGATCGTGGCGACCTGCCGGCAGCCGCGCTCGACCAGCCGGTCCGCGGCCAGCTTCGCGCCCGCCTGGTGGTCGAGGTCGACGTAGCTGATCGGCACCGGCCGCGCGGGCCGGGCGAACAGCGCGGCGGGCAGCTCCGCGTCGACCAGGCGGGCGGGCAGCGGGTCCTCGGCGTGCGTGGAGACCAGCAGCGCGCCGTCCGCGCTGCCCTGCCGCAGGAACGCCAGCACGTCCTCGCGGGCGCGCTCGGTGTCGGCGACCATGAGCACCGGGTGCACCCCGCGCGTGCGCAGGAAGCCCAGCACGCCGCTGGCCACCCGGCCGAAGAACGGGTCGGAGAACACCTGCGAGGCGAACGAGGACTCCTCGCCCTGCTCGCCCGCGCCGGAGACGACCAGGGCGATCGTCCCGGCCCGCTTGGTCACCAGCGAGCGGGCCGCGCGGTTGGGCGCGTAGCCGACCTGGTCGATGGCCGCGCGCACGACCTCCTGGATCTTGCGGTCCACGTTCCGGGTGCCGTTGACGACCCGCGAGACGGTGGCCCTGGACACGCCGGCGACCCGCGCCACGTCCTCCAACGTCGGCGGCGGCGTCGACGGCGATCTGCTCATGCGCTCATTCTGCCACGTGCGGAGAGCGCTCTCCGATCCTCAGCGGTGTGTCCCCGGCACTGCGCCCGACCAGCAGGTCCGTGTCCCGGTCGACCACCCAGCCGTCCGCGGTCCAGCGCCGGAACACCCGGTCGGGCAGCTCGACGGCCACCTCGACGGCCTCGCCGGGACCCGCCTCGGCGTGGGCCCAGCCGAGCAGCCTGCCGTCCGCCGCGTAGACCTGCACCAGCTCGCGGCCGGCCCGCGGCCCGGTGTTGCGCACCCGGACCAGCACGCCACCCGGCGTCGGCTCGGCGTGCTCGTGGGACCAGGTCGTGTAGCCCAGGCCGTGGCCGAACCAGTAGGCGGGCGCGACCCCCGCGCGACGCCAGGCCCGGTGCCCGATGGCGGGACCCTCGTCGTAGCGCAGCACGCCGTGCCGCGGCCGCACGTCCGACACCGGCACGTCCGCCTGCTCCGCCGCCCACGTGGTCGGCAGCCGGCCGCCGGGCTCGCGGACGCCGAACAGCACGTCGGCCAGCCCGTGCCCGGCCTCCTGGCCGGGGAACCAGGCCAGCAGCACCGCGGCCACCTCGTCGCGCCACGGCAGCTCCACCGGGCCGCCGGAGTTGACCACGACCACGGTCCGCTCGTTGACCGCGCGGACCGCCCGGACCAGCTCGTCCTGGCGGCCGGGCAGGGCGAGGGAGGCGCGGTCGAAGCCCTCGCTCTCGATCTCGTCGGTGGTGCCGACCACGACCACGGCGACATCGCTGCCCCGGGCCAGCCCGACCGCCCGCGCCAGCTCCTCGTCCGCGTCCGGCTCCGGCGGGTCGGCGGCCAGCACGGTCGCGGTGCCGGTGTGCTCCGGCAACTCGCGCCGGGCGACGAGGTCGACCTCCTGGCCTGCTCCGAGGCGTGCGACGACCTGGCGGTGCGGCGGGGTCAGGTGGATGACCGCGGGGTCGTCGGTGTCCAGCGGCACGTGCTCGTCCAGCACGCGCTCCCCGTCCACGTCCAGGGTGAGGCGGCCGAACCCGGCCACGGAGAGGCGCCACTCGCCCGCCGTGCGCGCGGTGAGCACGCCGTGCACCTCGACCGTGCGCGCGCCCTCGACCAGCGGGACCTCCAGCACGCGGCCCAGCAGGCGGTGCTCGGCGGTCAGTTCGGCCCCGTCGGCGTCGAGCACGCGCACCAGCAGGCCGGGCTCGCCGGTGACCGGGTTGCGGGTGTCGTCGGTGGTCAGGGGCGTGGGGCGGTGGTCGAGGCAGACGCCGGGGGTGTGCGTGACCTCGGCGACCTCGCGCAGGCCGTCGAGGAAGGAGACGACCGACTCGGGGTAGACGCCCGCGCTGCCGCCGCCCTGGATGCGGGCGGTGGCGGCGTTCGGGCCCAGGACGGCGACGGTCGTGCCGGGGGAGAGGGGCAGGACGCCGTCGTTGCGCAGCAGCACGGTGCTCTTGGCGACCGCCTCGCGCAGCAGGTCGAGGGGCCGCTCCACGCGCGGCGCGGTCGGCGTGGACCCGTTGAGCGCGCCCACCCGCGACGCCAGCCGCAGCAGCCTCCTGACCTTGGCGTCGACCGCGCTCTCCGGCACCTCGCCGCGCTCGACGGCGTCGACCAGGTCGCGCCACGGGCCGTCCGGACCGGGCATGGCCAGGTCCTGCCCGGCGTTCGCGGAGGCGGCGGTGGAGCGGACCGCGCCCCAGTCGGAGACCACGACGCCGTCGAAGCCCCACTCGCCCTTGAGCGGTTCGTCCAGCAGCGGGTTCTCGGACATGGTGGTGCCGTTGACGCCGTTGTAGGCGGACATGACCACCCACACCCCGGCCTCGACGGCGTGCTCGAAGGGCAGGAGGTAGACCTCGCGGAGGGTGCGCTCGTCGACCCGGGCGTCCAGGGTCAGGCGCTCGGTCTCGGAGTCGTTGGCGACGTAGTGCTTGGCCGTGGCCGCGACGCCGCCGCGCTGCACGCCGGTGACGTGGGCGGCGCCGGTGCGGGCGGTCAGCAGCGGGTCCTCGGAGAAGCACTCGAAGTGCCGCCCGCCGAACGGCGACCGGTGCAGGTTCAGCGTCGGCGCCAGCAGCACGTCGACGCCCTTGCGCCTGGCCTCGGCCGCCAGCAGCAGCCCCAGCCGCTCCACCAGCCCCGCGTCCCAGGTCGCGGCGAGCGCCGTGGGCGAGGGCAGGGCCAACGACGTGCTGCGCTCGTCCCAGCCCTGACCGCGCACCCCGACCGGCCCGTCGGACATCACGACCGCCCGCAACCCGATGTCGGGCTCCTCGGCCGTGCGCCAGGTGGTGGCCCCGGTCAGCAGCCGGACCTTCCGCCCCAGGTCCAACTTGCCCACCAGCAGGTCCAACTCGACGTCGTCCACCGGGTCCCCCTAGTTCGGAGAGCGCTCTCCGAACCACCCTCACCCACCACCCCACCCCTGTCAATGCTCCCCACCCGCCAACCCGAACGCAGAACTCGGGGGTCGCGAACGTTCGACACACCCGTCCCGAGCGTTCGACTCGCGCCCAACGCTGAACTCGGGGGTCCTGAACGTACGACTCGCGGGTCACGAACGTACGACTCGCGCGAGTCGTACGTTCAGGTCGGTCGTGTCGTACGTTCAGGTTGGGTGAGTTCGCAACTGGGGAGTAGGTAAGGGGGTGGGGGAGCGGGGGGTGAGGGGAGTGCGGGGGTTAGGCGATGTCGGCGCGGGGGGTTGACTTGCGCGGGTCGGCGGCGCCCTCCAGGAGGGCGGCCACGGGGAGGGTGGCGGCGCCGACGGCCACGGCGTCCGGGCCGAAGCGGCCCAGTTCGATGGAGATCTGGTCGAACGGGTGGCGCAGCGCGTGGGCGCGGGTGGCGGCGACGATCCGGTCCAGCTGGTGCGCGCCCAGGGCCAGGCCGGCCCAGCCGCCGAGGACGATGCGCTCCGGGTTGAACAGGTTGACCAGGTTGGCGATGCCCGCGCCGAGGTAGCCGGCGGTCTCGTCGAGCACGCGGGCGGCCGTCCGTGAGTGGGCCGCGGCGGCGATCAGGGCGGCCACCGTGGACTGCTCGCCGCCGGCGGCGAGGTTCCGGCCGCGGGCCTTCCGGTAGCGGTCGAGGATGGCCTCGGCGCCGACGTAGGCTTCGAGGCACCCCAGGGCCCCGCACCGGCACGGCCGGCCGCCGTAGACGATCGTGGTGTGCCCCCACTCGCCCGCCGAGCTGGTCGCGCCCCGGTAGACGCCCCCGTCGGTGACCACGGCCGCGCCCACGCCGGAGCCGATGAGGGCTATCACCACGTGCCGCGCCCCGCGTCCCGCGCCGAACCACATCTCGGCCTGGCCCTGGGTCTTGGCCCCGTTCTCCACGTACAGCGGCCACGTGCCGCCCGCCGCCCGGATCAGCTCCTCCAGGCGCACCGCGTCCCAGCCGATCGTGGGCGCGTGCACGACGGCCGCGGCGCCCTGCTCGACCGTCCCGGGCACGCCGACCCCGACGCCCAGCACGGTCGAGACCGGGACGCCCGCCGCCGCGACCACGTCCCGGACCGAGGACGCCACCAGCGAGGCGACGGCGGCGGGGGAGGAGGGCGACAGCGCGTGGTCGCGCGCGGCCAGCTGGGTCAGCCCCAGGTCGAACAGCTCGACCTTGATCCCGGTCTCCCCGACGTCCACGCCCACCACGTGCCCGAACGCCGGGTTCACCCGCAGCAGCACGCGCGGCCGGCCGCCGTCGGAGTCCACCGAACCGGCCTCGACCACGAGCCCGTCCTCCACCAGTTCCGCGGTCACGTTCGACACCGTCGCGGCCGACAGCCCGGACAGCCGCGACAGCTCGTACCTGCTCAACGGCCCGTCGAAGAACAGCGTCGACAGCAGGGTCGCCCGGTTCTGGCGACGCAGGTCGCGGACGGTGGTGCGCTTCGGGGCCATGGGCCGACCTTAGTTTGCGACTTAAAATTAGACTAAGTTTGTAACCTGTTCGTGATTGACGTGACTTGGCTCACCGGGGTTAGGTCTGCAACGACACGAGGACGCGTCGAGCGTCCCAGCCGCGATGGCACCCGCGGTCCGCACCACCGAGAGCGCTCTCCCCCCGCCCCCGACAAGGAGAACCCATGCGACTCAGGCGAACGTCCGCCCTCGCCGTCGCGGCAGCACTGCTGTTCTCGGCAGCCTGTTCGACCTCCAACCCCGGCGCGAGCAGCGACGCCAACGGCGTGCTGAACGTCGGCATGCCCAACGGTCCGCAGACCGAGAACAACAACCCGTTCCTCAACTCGTCGGCCGCCAGCTCCCTGGGCTACCGCCGGCTGATCTTCGAACCGCTGGCGATGGTCAACGAGACCAACCCGACGGAGAAGTTCAAGCCGTGGCTGGCCACCGAGTGGGAGTGGGCCGAGAACTACAGCAAGCTGACCCTGACCATCCGCGACGGCGTGACCTGGTCGGACGGCAAGCCGCTGACCGCCGAGGACGTGGCGTTCACCTTCGAGCTGCTCAAGGCCAACCCCGGCCTGAACATCGATTCGGTCCCCTACGACCGGATCTCCTCCTCCGGCAACAAGGTGGAGGTCGGCTTCCCGCGGTCGCAGTTCGTCAACCAGAAGAAGATCTTCGAGCAGCTGATCGTGCCGAAGCACATCTGGTCCGCGATCGCCAGCCCCACCACCGAGACGGTCAAGAGCCCGGTCGGCAGCGGCCCGTACACGCTGAAGACCTTCACGCCGCAGACCGTCACCCTGGCCGTGCGCGACTCGTACTGGCAGGACCTGCCGGCCGTCAAGGAGGTCCGCTACACCTCCTACAGCGACAACAACGCGCAGACCACCGCCCTGGCCACCGGCGCGGCCGAGTGGAGCTTCGTGTTCATCCCGAACTACGAGGCCGTCTACACCTCCAAGGACCCCGAGCACTACAAGCTCTGGTTCCCGCCGGTGCTGGGCATCCACGGCCTGTGGTTCAACACGAAGGTCAAGCCGTGGGACAACCCGGCGCTGCGCCGCGCGGTCAACATGGTGATCAACCGCGACGACATCTTCACCCAGGGCGAGGCCGGGTACTTCTACCCGAAGGTCGACAACATCACCGGCATCCCGACGCCCGCCGGCACCTCCTACCTCGCGCCGGAGTTCAAGGACCGGATCGTCACGGTCGACGTCGAGGCCGCCAAGAAGGAGCTGACCGACAACGGCTTCACCTTCGACGGCGACACGCTGAAGGACCCGTCGGGCCAGCCCGTCACGCTGAAGATGACCGTGCCCTCCGGCTGGTCGGACTACGTGACGAACCTGGAGATCATCAAGGACAACGTCTCCGAGATCGGCATCCAGGCGACCGTCGACCTGCCGAACGCCGACTCCTGGACCAAGGCGCTGGACACCGGTGACTTCCAGGCCGCGCTGCACTGGACCAACAACGGTCCGACGCCGTACGACATCTACCAGAACATCATGGACGGCGCGCTGTACAAGCCGGTCGGCGAGGGCGGCATCAACGGCAACTACGGCCGTTACGAGAACCCCGAGGCCACGGCGCTGCTCAACGAGTACGCCAACGCCGCCGACGACGCCGCCCGGACCGCGGCGCTGCACAAGATCCAGCAGATCCACGTCCGCGACATGCCGGTCGCCATCACCTCCGCGGCCAACGCGGGCGGCCAGTACAGCACCAAGAACTGGATCGGCTGGCCGGACGAGTCCAACCCGTACGCGCCCGCCCAGCCCACGCTGGAGAACGCGCTCGACGTCGTCCTGCACCTGAAGCCGGCCGCATGACGAAGAGCGCCGCACCGTCGGCCTCCGGGACCACCCCACCCCCGTCTTCCGGGGTGGTCCTGGAGGCCGATGGCCTGACCAAGCACTTCCCGGTCCGCAAGCGCGGGCGCGAGCTGCTGTCCCGGGCCGCGCGCTCCGTGCGCGCGGTCGAGGACGTGACGCTCAGGCTGCACCGCGGCCGGGTCACCGCGCTGGTCGGCGAGTCCGGCTCGGGCAAGTCGACGGTGGCCCGCCTGCTGGCGCAGCTCTACCCCCAGACCTCCGGCGCGGTCCGGCTGCACGGCGAGCCGGTCGACACCAGGGGCGGCAAGCGCTTCCGGGCGTACAGCAAGCGGGTCCAGATGATCTTCCAGGACCCGTTCGCCTCGCTGAACCCCGTGCACACCGTGCGCTACCACCTCACCCGGGCGCTGAAGATCCACGGCAACGCGGGCAGCACGCCCGCCGAGCTGGAGCGCGCCCTCGCCGACCTGCTCACCCGCGTGCAGCTCACGCCGCCGGAGCGGTACGTCGACAAGTTCCCGCACGAGCTGTCCGGCGGCCAGCGCCAGCGCGTGGCCATCGCCCGCGCCCTGGGCGCGGACCCCGAGGTGCTGCTGGCCGACGAGCCGGTGTCGATGCTCGACGTGTCGATCCGCCTCGGCGTGCTCAACCTGCTGCGCGACCTGAAGGAGCGCCTGGACCTGGCGATCCTCTACATCACCCACGACATCGCCTCGGCCCGCTACTTCGCCGACGAGACGTTCGTGATGTACGCGGGCGGCGTGGTCGAGGGCGGGGACAGCGAGACCGTCACGCAGCGGCCCGCCCACCCGTACACGCAGCTGCTCATCGACTCGGCGCCGGACCCCGACCGGCCCGCCGCGGAGGAGAAGGACGGCGGCACCGGCGAGCCGCCCTCGCTGATCACCCCGCCGCCCGGCTGCCGGTTCAACCCGCGCTGCCCGCACGCGATGAGGGTCTGCGCGGAGCAGGTGCCGCCGAGGTTCGCCCTCGGCGACGGGCCGGGCCACTTCGCCGCCTGCTGGCTCTACGGCGAGGACCTGTCCGAGACCGCCCGGACGAAGCTCCGCGTCGTCGAGGCCCGGACCGGCGAGGAGGTGCTGTGAGCTTCATCCTCAAGCGCCTGGCGTTCTACCTGTTCACCGCGTGGGCCGCGATCACCATCAACTTCTTCATCCCGCGGCTCATCCCCGGCGACCCGGTGCAGGCGCTGATCACCCGCTCGCGCGGCCAGATGACCAGCGAGGCCGTGCAGTCGCTCTACGTCCTGTTCGGGTTGGACAAGAACGCCGGCCTGCTCGACCAGTACTTCACCTACCTGGGCCAGCTGCTGCGCGGCGACCTGGGCCTGTCGTTCACCTACTTCCCGTCCCCGGTGTCGCAGGTCATCGGCGACGGCCTGCCGTGGACGCTGGGCCTGGTGGGCGTCACCACCGTGCTCGGCTTCCTCATCGGCACGGCCCTGGGCACGGGCATCGGCTGGCGGCGCGGCTCCTGGGCCGACGCCCTGATCCCGGTGACCACGTTCCTGTCGTCCATCCCGTACTTCTGGCTCGGCCTGATCGCCATCGCGCTGCTCAGCGGGCCCGGCAGCTTCTTCCCGGCGTCCGGCGCCTACGACTCCGGCCTGGTGCCGAACCCGGACCTGGAGTTCATCGGCAGCGTGCTGCGGCACGGCCTGCTGCCCGCGTTCACCATCCTGGTCTCCTCGATGGCGGGCTGGATCCTGAGCATGCGCAACATGATGGTCACGGTGGCCTCCGAGGACTACGTGACCGTCGCGCACGCCAAGGGCCTGTCCGACCGGCGCGTCATGGTGGCCTACGCGGCCCGCAACGCGCTGCTGCCCAACGTCTCCGGCTTCGCGCTCTCGCTCGGCTTCATCGTCGGCGGCACGCTGCTGGTCGAGATCGTGTTCTCCTACCCGGGGCTCGGCCTCCAGCTGTTCCAGGCGGTCGGCGCCAAGGACTACCCCCTCATGCAAGGCATCTTCCTCATCATCACGCTGTCCGTGCTGCTGGCGAACTTCCTCGCCGACGTGGCCTACCTCGCGCTCGACCCGCGCACCCGACGGGAGGGCTGAGCCGTGACCGTCGTCCCCACCACCGCCGCCGCGACCCCGGTCGCGACGCCGCCCAAGCGCCGCCGGCTGAGGTTCGTGGCCAACCCCAAGGCCACCATCGGCCTGGTGCTCCTGGGCTTCTTCGCGCTGATCGCGGTCATCGGGCCGTGGATCGCCCCGTACGACCCGTCGGCGCGCAGCAACGACCTGCTCCAACCGCCGTCGACGGCGCACTGGTTCGGCACCACCCACCTCGGCCAGGACATCTTCAGCCAGGTCGTCGTGGGCACCCAGAGCGTCATCGTCGTCGGCTTCGTGGCCGGCGTCGTCGCCACCATCCTGTCGGTGCTGGTCGGCGTGACCTCCGGCTACCTCGGCGGTGCGGGCAGCGAGGTGCTCTCCGCGCTGTCGAACGTGTTCCTGGTGCTCCCGGCGCTGCCGCTGATGATCATCATCACGTCCACGCTGCCCGAGACCGGCACCCTCACCATCGCGCTGCTCATCGGCCTGACCTCCTGGGCGTGGGGCGCGCGGGTGCTGCGGGCGCAGACGCTCTCGCTGCGCCGCCGCGACTACGTGGAGGCCGCGCGCGCCACCGGCGAGTCGACCTGGCGGATCATCCTGTTCGAGATCCTGCCCAACCTCACCGCGGTCATCGCCTCCGGCTTCGTCGGCACGGTCATCTTCGCGGTCACGCTGGAGATCACGCTGGCGTTCATCGGCGTCGGCGCGGGCAGCGGCTGGAACTGGGGCACGGTCCTGTACTGGGCCCAGAGCCAGCAGGCGCTCGGCCAGGGCGCGTGGTGGTGGTTCGTGCCCGCGGGCCTGGCCATCGCGCTGCTGGGCACCGCCCTGTCGCTGGTCAACTTCGGCATCGACGAGTTCGTCAGCCCCCGGCTGCGCGGCGGCGGGAAGACCAGCGTCAAGACCGCCGACGGCCGCACCGTGCGGATGCGCGTCGGTTTCACGCCCGTGCTCGGCAAGGAGACCAAGTGACCGACGCCGTGTTGGAGATCCGCGGCCTCGACGTGGACTACGGCCTCGGCGACGACGCCGTGCACGCGATCCGCGACGTCAACCTCACCCTGCACCGGGGCGAGGTGCTCGGCCTCGCGGGGGAGAGCGGCAGCGGCAAGTCCACCCTCGCCTACGGCCTGACCAGGCTGCTGCCGCCGCCGGGCGTCGTCCGCGGCGGCGAGGTGCTCTTCCACACCGACGACGGCCCCGTGGACGTGCTCCGCATGACCGAGGCGGAGCTGCGGCGGTTCCGCTGGGCGGAGACCGCGATCGTGTTCCAGGGCGCGATGAACTCGCTCAACCCGGTGCAGCGCGTCTCCACCCAGCTCACCGACGTGATCCGGGCGCACGACCCGCGCGGCACCGGCGCGTCCCGCCTGGCCAGGGCCCGCGAGCTGCTGTCGCTGGTCGGCATCGCCGCCGACCGGCTGGACAGCTACCCGCACCAGCTCTCCGGCGGGATGCGCCAGCGCGTGATGATCGGCATGGCGCTCGCGCTGGAGCCGAAGGTCGTCGTCATGGACGAGCCGACCACCGCGCTGGACGTGGTGGTGCAGCGGCAGATCCTGCGCCAGCTCGTCGAGCTGCGCGAGCGGCTGGGCTTCTCGGTCGTGTTCATCACCCACGACCTGTCCCTGCTGGTCGAGTTCTCCGACCGGATCGCGATCATGTACGGCGGGCGGATCGTCGAGGAGGCGAGCTCCGCCCAGCTCTACCGCGACCCGAAGCACCCCTACAGCCACGGGCTGCTGAACTCCTTCCCCGCCCTGCGCGGCCCCAAGCGCGAGCTGACCGGCATCCCCGGTTCGCCGCCCGACCTGAGGGCCATGCCGTCGGGCTGCTCGTTCCACCCACGCTGTCCGCACGCAATGGAGCGCTGCGGTGTGGAGGTCCCGGTGCTGGGCGTGCCCCACGACCACGTGGGACCCGGCCGCACCGTGGCCTGCTGGCTGCACCCCGTTCACGACGACGGGTTCTGAGACCGGGTCCACGACAACCCGGTCGAAGACCTCCTGAGGAGATCCATGGACACCACGGCGCCGACCGTCGGGCTCGACCCCGCGATCGACACGCTGCCCGCCTCGTTCCGCTGGGGCGTGGCGACCTCCGCTTACCAGATCGAGGGGGCCCACGAGGAGGACGGTCGCACACCGTCCATCTGGGACACCTACTGCCGCACCCCGGGGATGGTCCACGACGGCGACAACGGCGACGTCGCCTGCGACCACTACCACCGGATGCCCGAGGACGTCGCGCTGATCGGCTCGCTCGGCGTGGACACCTACCGGTTCTCCGTGGCCTGGCCGCGGGTGCAGCCGGGCGGCCGGGGCCCGGTGAACCCGGCCGGCCTCGCCTTCTACGACCGGCTGGTGGACGAGCTGCTCGCCAAGGGCATCGACCCGTGGGTCACGCTGTACCACTGGGACCTGCCGCAGGAGCTGGAGGACGCGGGCGGCTGGCCCGCCCGCGACACCGCCTACCGGTTCGCCGACTACTCGATGCTGGTCTTCGACGCCCTGTCCGACCGGGTGCGCGAGTGGACCACGCTCAACGAGCCGTGGTGCTCGGCCATGCTCGGCTACTACGAGGGCCGCCAGGCCCCCGGCAGGCAGGACTTCGGCGCGGCCATCCACGCCGTGCACCACCTGCTGCTCGGCCACGGCCTGGCCACGCAGCGGATGCGCGAGGCGGCCACCGGGCCCACCGGGTTCGGCATCACGCTGAACATGAGCCACTCCTCGCCGGCCACCGACAGCGAGGTCGACCGCGAGGCGGCCCGCCGCGCGGACGGCCTGTCCCGCCGCATCTACCTCGACCCGCTGGTCAAGGGCCACTACCCCGAGGACGTGGTGGCCGACCTGGCGCGGCGGGGCGTGACGATCCCGGTGCGGGACGGCGACCTGGAGGTCATCCGGCAGCCCATCGACGTGCTGGGCGTGAACTACTACTCCAGCCACAGGTTCTCCGGCGTCGACGAGCAGGGCAACACCACCGACGCCGACGGGCTGCCCGTGGACCGCACCGTGCGGTTCGGCCTGCCGGTGACCGCGATGGACTGGGAGATCATCCCCGAGGGCTTCACCGAGCTGCTGGTGCAGCTCGGCCGGGAGTACCCCGGCGTGCCGATGGTGATCACCGAGAACGGCGCGGCGTTCGACGACGAGGCCGACGAGACCGGCTTCGTCCGCGACGCCGACCGCACCGCCTACCTGGAGTCGCACATCGCGGCCGTGGCCAAGGCCCGTGAGCTGGGCGCGGACGTGCGCGGGTACTTCGCGTGGTCGCTGATGGACAACTTCGAGTGGTCCTACGGCTACGAGAAGCGGTTCGGCCTGGTGCACGTGGACTACGCCACCCAGGTGCGCACGCCCAAGAGCAGCGCGCTCTGGTACCGGGACACCATCCGCCGGGTCCGGGGCAGCTGATCCGGGCAGTGAGGGGCGCCCCGCGGTCGTGACGCGGGACGCCCCTCTTCGTGCGCGCAACCCACTCCCAGGACGCGCACAAGGCAGGTGGCCGGGAGGACCCACTCCTCCCGGCCACCGCCCGTCTTGTCGGATCAGCGCCGGTAGACGCCGAACTCGTGGAGCGAGTAACCCCACCCGGTGCCGCGCTGGGTGGCGTGCAGCCGGACGTACCGGCCGCTCGCCGTTACGTCGATCGAGTCGACCCCGCCGTTACCGGTGGTCGTGCCGTGCACGGTCCGCCAGGTGTTCCCGTCGTCGGAGACCTGGATCTCGTAGGCGCGGCCGAACGCGCCCTCCCACACCAGCTGCACGTGCTGGAAGGTGGTCACCGCGCCGAGGTCGACCCGCAGCCACTGGGGGTCGGACCAGTCGGTGGCCCAGCGGGTGACCGCGTTGCCGTCCGTGGCGTTGCCCGGCGGGAACGGCGCCCCGTCGCCCACCTGCTGGTAGGACGAGGCGGTGGTGGGCCTGCCCTGCGCGACGTTGACCCCCGCCGGCCGCGGCGCGACGACCCGGACCGACCTGGTCTCGATGCCGATGTTGCCCCGGCCGTCCTCGGCCATCACGTACACCTTCCACACGCCCAGCCGGTCGGGCGCGGTGACGGTCAGCCGGTTGCCGTTGACCTGCACCGGGGTGGCGGCCAGGCCGCCGCTGTTGTCGATGTACTTCGAGTTGAACGCCGCCGACCAGGTGATCGGGTCGCCGTTCGGGTCGCTCGCCGCCACGTCGATGTCCAGCCGCGCGCCCGCCGGGACCGACGTGGGCAGGGTCATCGCGGAGATCACCGGCGGGGTGTTGGCCGGGGTGGCGCCGCCGAACGCCCGCTGCACCGCGTAGAACGACAGCCGCTTCTTGCCCGCCGGGGTCAGGTTGAACCACACCGCGCCGAAGTCGTACTCGGTGCCGTAGTGGAACAGCGTGCCGCCGAACGACACACCGCGGTGGCCGGTGATGCAGTTCCACGCCTGCGTGTAGCCGTCGCGCTTCTGCACGTCGGTGGGCTCGCTGGGCACGCCGTTGACGTCGTTGGGCACCTCCCACTCGCCGGCCGGGCCCGCCTCGGTGAGCAGGTACGGCTTGGTGTAGCCGCCCGCGATCCAGTCGTCGCGGACCTTGCACACGTTGCCGTAGGAGTTCACCGAGTACAGGTCGAGCGCGGGCGTGTGCGCCTTCAGGTAGGCCCACGCGCCGGTCCACGCGTCGGTGTTGGTCACCGGGTGGTTGGTGTCGATGGCCTTGATGGCGAGCGCGGCCTCGTTGACGTACCGGGCGTAGGCGACGCGCTGGTTCTCCAGCTCGGTGCCCGAGTAGCAGTTCTGGAGGCCGAGGATGGACTCGTTGCCGACGTTCCACATCAGCACGCCGGGGTGGTCCTTGTAGGTGGTCACCCACTGGCGGATGGTGGCGAGCATGTCGGTCTTGTAGGCGGTGTCGGTGAGGTAGTTGACGCAGCCGCCGGAGCCGGGGCCGCCGCCGGGCTGGAGCCAGAAGCCGTTCATGACCCGGAGGCCGTTGGCGGCCGCGGCGTCGAGCAGCGGGCGGGTGGAGGCGTCCGTGCCCCAGGTGCGCAGGGTGTTGACGCCCATGGACCTCAGCTCGGGCATGTAGCGGGCGGCGTCGGCGGCGGGCGGGCCCCAGGTGAGGCCCTTGACCGTCCACGGCTGACCGTCGACGGTGAGCTGCCAGTTGCCCTGCGAGCCGGTGACGCGGACGCCGCCGCCGGGCTGGGGGCCGGTGCCCTGCGTGCCGTAGGCGCGGAACTCCCAAAGGGAGTAGCCGTAGCCGTTGGCGCGCTGGGTGCCGTGCACGCGGACGTAGCGGCCGGAGCCGGTGACGTCGAAGCCCTGCCGGCCGCCGGTGCCGTTCGCGGTGGTGTGGACCGTGGTCCAGGTGTTGCCGTCGGCGGACACCTGGAGCTGGAACGACGTGGCGTAGGCGCCTTCCCAGTCCAGCTCCACGCGGCTCAGGGTCGAGGTGGCGCCGAGGTCGACGCGCAGCCACTGCGGGTCGCTCCAGGCGCTGGCCCAGCGGGTGCCCGCGCCGCCGTCGACGGCCGCCGACGCGGGTGTGCCCGCGCCCTCGGTCGAGGACGCGGTGGCGGGTTTGCCCTGCGAGAGCAGGACCGGCGCGGCGGTCGCGGTGCCCGGGACGAGTGCGAGTCCCAGGAGCAGCGCGACCGCCGTGCCGGCGGATCGGAGGCGGTACATGGCGTCTCCTGCCGGATCGAGTGGGTTGACGTGCGGGAGAGCGCTCTCTCAACCCGGCTCGAAACGTTACGAACCGACTACGCGTCTGTCAACGCCTGGCCTATTGACACCCGGGTGGAGCAGCGGGCAGCCTCATGTGGGAGAGCGCTCTCCAAGCCACGTCACCCACGTCGGCAGGAGGACACAGGTGTCCCGAAAACTCAGCGCGCTGGTTGCCGCCTCGGCACTCGGCCTACTGGCATCCCTGCTTTCGGCAGGCTCGCCCGCCCGGGCGGACGACCTGGTCACGCACCACGAGTTCCAGGCCAACTGCTCGGTCACCCACCACCGCCCGGACGACCCGATCGTGTTCCCGCGACTGCCGGGCGCGTCGCACATGCACACGTTCCTCGGCAACCCCACCACGACCGCGAGCAGCACCAACGACTCGCTCAAGGCCGGGCAGACCAACTGCCGGACGCCCGACGACAAGTCGGCGTACTGGTTCCCCACGGTCTACAACGGCGACCAGGTCGTGCCGCCGACCGGCCCGCAGGTCGTCTACTACAAGTCCGGGATCCTGGACTACCGGCAGGTCCGGTCGTTCCCGCCGGGCCTGAGGTTCGTCGTCGGCAACCCGACGGCGAGCCAGGACGAGTTCCGCACCGCGCCCGGCGCGGTGGAGGGCTGGGAGTGCGGCGACAGCTTCAAGAACTGGGACATCCCGTCCTGGTGCGCGCCGGGCAGCCAGCTCAACGTCCGCTACCAGGCGCCCAGCTGCTGGAACGGGCGCGACCTCGACTCGGCGGACCACAGGTCGCACATGGCCTACCCGGTCCGCTCGACCCTCGTGTGCCCGGCGACGCACCCCGTCCCGGTGCCCATGCTGGAGTTCAAGATGGCGTTCCCGGTGTCCGGTGACATGTCGCGGGTGAGGCTCGCCTCGGGCCGCGGCTACACCTGGCACTACGACTTCATGAACGCCTGGGACGCGCCCACGTTGCAGGCGCTGGTCTCGCACTGCGTCAACGGCGGTCTCCAGTGCGACCCGCGCGGCTACGACCAGTACAAGCCGCACCGCGGCGCGGCGCTGGGCCCGGACTACCGCCTCCCGCGGTAGTCGCACCCGACCTCGCGGGGACGCCCAGGGCGTCCCCGCAAGGCCCCGCTCCCGGCGTCACAACCCTCGAACAGTCGCGAGTCGTACGTTCAGGTCGACCGTGTCGTACGTTCAGGACCCCCGAGTTCTACGTTCGCGTCGGTCGGGGAGCGGGGGCTCCCGCGGGCCGGTGCAGGCCGGATGGGTCCTGAATGTTGAACTCGGGGGTCCGGAACGTACGACACGATGGGTCTGAACGTACGACTCGCGATGGTTTCGTGACGCGCGGTGCGGGTGGCGGGGGCGGTGCCGCCCGGACGGCGGATGGTCGGGGTTCGGCCGTCCGGGGACGCTGCTGACCATGGATGTCTTCCCCACCGCGCCGAGAGCCCACCGCAACCCCGTGACCGTCGCCCGGAAGATGGCGCTGATCAAGGCGCCCCACATGGCGAAGCTGACGGAGTTCGCGCAGCGCATCGCGACCGAGCGGAAGGCCGAAGTCCCGCTGTTCGACCCGGCGGGGGGCGGGGTGAACAGCAAGGTCCTGCTGCTGCTGGAGTCGCCGGGCGCGGGCTCCGCCAAGTCCGGGATCAACTCGCTGGACAACGACGACCCGACCGCCGCCAACGGCTTCGCCGCCATGGGCGAGGCGGGGCTGTCGCGGCGGGTGTGCCTGGCGTGGAACGTGGTGCCCTGGAACCTCAACGGCCGCACGCCCACGCCCGCTGACCTGCGCACGGCCGTGCCGTACCTGGTGGAGCTGCTGCGGATGCTGTCCGACCTCAAGGCGGTGGTGGTGCTGGGCCGGCCGGCGGGCACCGGGTGGAACCTGTCCGGGCGCGGGCACAAGCTCAAGGTGTTCAACGCGCCGCACCCGTCGCCGCTGTCGATCAACCGCGACCGGACCGGGCGGTGGCCGCAGCTGGTGGACGCCTTCCGGCAGGCGTCGGCGGCGGCGGGCTGAACGGCTGGACGTGAGGGGCTGGGTGTGGAGGGGTGGGCTGAACGACTGGACGTGGAGGGGTGGGCCGAACGGTCGTACGCGGGGTGGTAGCCGGCGGAGTGCGGGCCGGTGGGTGGCGGAGTGCACGAAGTCGTCGTCGGTGCGGGGGTTCTCCCGGCACCGGGACGGCGGAGCCGGGCAGTCTCGGTCGCGACGAACGGGTGAGCGCGCCTGACCGCGGAGGAGACCGCCATGGACACCACCACCACCCCGAGGGACCGGGCCGTGCTGAGGGCTGTCGCCGACGGCCGCTGCGTGTACGCGGCCGGCACGCTCCTGGTCGACGGCATCGGCTGCTGCGACCAGTTCGCCGGACCGAGGCTGGTGCGGGCGGGGCTCATCGCGGCCGGGGTCGGGCCGGCCCGGCTGACCGCCGCCGGGCGGGCGCTGCTGGTGGCCGACGGGTCGGCTCGCCACGCCGCCGCTTGAGGTCGGTCGGGTCCGGCTGAGCCACCTGGACCCGGCCGAGCCGCCTGGCCACGCTTTCGCCGCTCGTCGTGCGGGAGCGGTGACGCCTTCCTAGCCTGGGGGTATGGCTCACCTGGCGGTGCGACGACCCCTGACCGGTCTGCTGGTGTTCGGCGCGGCGGTCGCCGCGACGGCGGTGATCGGCTCGCTGGCCGCCACCTCGTCGGCGGCCAAGTACGAGCGGCTCGCCACCCCGTCCTGGGCCCCGCCCACCTGGCTGTTCGGTCCCGTGTGGACGGCCCTGTACGTGTTGATCGCCATCTCCGGCTGGCTGTTCTGGAAGCGGCACGGCGCCACGTGGGAACTGGGGCTGTTCGCCGCCCAGCTGGTCCTCAACGCCGCCTGGACGCCGCTGTTCTTCGCCGCCGGCCGCTACGGCTGGGCCCTGGTCGACATCATCGCCCTGCTGGTCGTGGTCGTCGCCCTGATCGCCGCCTTCGGCCGCCGCCACCGGACCGCCGCGCTGCTGCTCGTGCCCTACCTCGCCTGGGTCGGCTTCGCGACCGCGCTCAACGCGAGCATCGTCGGCCTGAACTGAAACCGGGAAAATTCCCCCGTCGGTCGACATCGCGGACCGGAGTTGTCCGCAATAGGTCCTAGCTTGGTCCTGACACCGGAACGAAGGACGGGACCCATGACCACCGCGACCGCCACCACCACCGCCACCGAGCTCTCCGACCTGCTGGGCACCCTGGCCCTGCACCGCGGCTTCCTCCGCCACACCGCCCGGGACCTGACCGACGAGCAGGCCCGGCAGCGGCCGACCGCGAGCGAGCTGTGCGTCGGCGGGCTGATCAAGCACGTGGCCGAGACGGAGCGGAGCTGGCTGCGCTTCGCGATCGGCGGCGCCGAGCTCATGGAGATGCCGGACTACTCCTCGGACCAGGACCGGGACTGGGGCGCGGACTTCCGGATGGTCGGCGACGAGACGCTGGAGGGCCTGCTCGCCGCCTACGAGGAGACCGCCCGCGAGACCGAGCGCGCCCTCCAGGACCTCGACCTGAACACCGCCCACCGGCTCCCGGAGGCGCCCTGGTTCGAGTCCGGCGCCTCCTGGACCGTCCGCCGCGTCCTGCTGCACCTCATCGCCGAGACCTCGCAGCACGCGGGCCACGCGGACATCATCCGCGAGAGCATCGACGGCCAGAAGACGATGGGCTGACGGCGCGGTCAGAACCGGCACAGCCGGCGGACGTCCGCCGCGTGCCCGGGGTAGGCGCGGGCGAGGGTGTCGGCCGCGCCGAAGGTCACCGCGTCGTCGGTGTAGGGCGGCACCACCACCGTGCCCACCAGCGACCACCCGCCGACCGGCTCGCCCGCCTGCCACACCCCGGCGGGCACGACCACCTGCGGCCGCTGCCCCGCGGCGAGGTCCGGGCCCAGCACCGGTCGGGTCACGCCGCCGTCCGGGTGCAGCAGCAGCATCCGCAGCGGCGCGCCGCGGTGGTGGGCGTAGACCTCCAACCGGTCCAGCCGGTGCACGCCGGAGAACTCGCCCTCGCGCAGCAGGTAGTAGATCGCGGACGCCTCGAGCGAGCGCCACGACGGCCCGAACCACCCGCCCTCCACCGGCAGCTCGACCAACCCGAGCTCCGCGATCACCTCGTCCGCGCCCACCCCTCCGGCGCCCACCCCTCCGGCGCCCACCCCCGCGGTGCCCAACCCCGCGGTGCCCAACCCTTCTGGGCTCACGTCAGCTCCGGGTCCATCTCCGGGCCCATCTCCGGGCCCACCTCCGCACCCACCCCGGCCTCGACCGACCCGTGCACCACGACCGTCCCCTTGCCCAGCCGCTTGGCCGCGTACATCGCCGCGTCCGCTTGGCCCAGCAGGTCGTCCGCGGTCAGCGAGGGGTCGAACGCCCCCCGGTGCGAGATCCCGACCGACGCCCGTACCTCGTGCGCGCCCGCCGCGGTCCGGTGCGGCTCCCGCAGCGCCTCCAGCACCCGCCGCCCGATCTCCTCCGGCGGCTGCGGGTAGCCGTCCACCAGCACGCCGAACTCGTCCCCGCCCAGCCGCGCCACCACGTCCTGCGCCCGCACGCACCGCTGCAACCGCGAGGCCACGATCCGCAGCACCTCGTCACCCTCGGCGTGGCCGTGGTTGTCGTTGACGTCCTTGAACCCGTCCACGTCGATGAACAGCACCACCACCGGCGACGGCCCGGCCAGCGCCGCGTTCAGCCGCTCCCGGAACAGCGCCCGGTTGGCCACCCCGGTCAGCGGGTCGTGGTACGCCTGGTGCCGCAGCCGCTCCCGGCTCTCCCGCAGCTGGTCGAGCAGCCTCACGTTGTCGATCAGGGTCAGCAGCTGCCGCGCGATCACCAGCAGCACCACGCTCAGGCCGGCGTAGATCTCCAGCGGGTCCAGCCGCACCCCGGTCGCCGTGCCGACCACGATGAACAGGCCGGTGACCACCATCGGCAGGTACGGCACCAGCAGGTGCAGCAGCTCGCCCGCGCGCAGCCGCGCCGAGCCGCCGCGCTCCCGGCCGGTCCCGCTCGGCGCGATCGAGCCGAGGAAGAACAGCGCCGGGGACACCATGAAGCCGATGTCGGCGACCGTCGGGATGGCGGTGGCGCCCTTGCTCACCAGGTAGGCGAACACCCACCCCGACGCCGACTGCGCGAGGCCCGCCAGCGCGATGAACAGCACCGGCAGCTGCCGCACCGAGCGGTGCGTCCACGACGACACCAGCAGCACGACCAGCATCACCAGGTACGACGCCGGGTGCGCCACGACGGACGCGAACCCCAGCCCCGTGGTCGCCCACGCCCGGACCATCGACTCCAGCAGCGACACCCACGTCAGCACGAACAGCGAGCCGACGACGATCAGGCCGTCCAGCACGATCACCAGCCTGCTGCGGTTGCCCGGGAACGTGCCCGACCCGCCGTGCGACAGCACCACGACCGCGCACAGCGTCAACGCGGGCACCACCATGAACCCCAGCTGCGCCAGCGTCGAGGAGGGCAGCGCCACCCCCAGGAACACCTGGCCCCAGATCCACGCGCACAGGCCCACCACCAGGCTCGCCATCGCCGCGGCCATCCACAGCCGCCAGCGCCGGGCCGCGCCCTGCCGCGCCAGGCCCGCGCGCCAGTACGACAGCATCGCGGCGATCGCGGCGGTGAGCTGGGTGAACTTGTCCAGCGCCACGGAGGCGTGCCGGTCGAGCACACCGGAGACGACGAGGCACACCAGCACGAGGACCACGACGCAGACGGCAGTGGCGATGACGCCGAACCGCCTCAGGGTCATGGCACCCCGCCTATGCCGCGACTGGAGTCGATCAGGTGGACCGGGCCACTGTAGTGAGTTTGGTGACGCTGTGTCGATCGGGGGTTCCCGTTCGTCACCGTCCGCGTGTCAAGGGCGTGCGTGGCCGCCGCGACCTCTAGAGTTCGAACTGGTGTTCGCCCACGGGTCGAGGGGATTGCAGCGTGCGCGTGTTCGGGGTCGACCCGGGCCTGACCCGGTGCGGGTTCGGGGTCGTCGACGGAGGTCCCGGGCGCACCGTGCGCCCGGTGGCGGTGGACGTCGTGCGCACGCCCGCCGACGAGGACCTGGCGGTGCGGCTGCTCCAGCTCTCCGACGCCGTCGAGCGGTGGCTGGACACCTACCGGCCTGAGGTGGTGGCCGTCGAGCGGGTGTTCAGCCAGCACAACGTGCGCACCGCCATGGGCACCGCGCAGGCGGGCGGCGTGGTGGCGCTGTCGGCCGCGCGCCGCGGCCTGCCCGTCGTGTTCCACACGCCCAGCGAGGTCAAGGCCGCGGTCACCGGCTCGGGCCGCGCGGACAAGGCGCAGGTCACCGCCATGGTGACCAGGCTGCTCGGGCTCAAGACCGCGCCCAAGCCCGCCGACGCCGCGGACGCGCTGGCGCTGGCCATCTGCCACCTGTGGCGGGCGCCCATGAAGACGCGGATGGAGGAGGCGCAGGCGAGGGCGGCTGAACTGGCCAAGGCGCACCGCGCGAGACTGGCGCAAGCCGTCGCCAAGACCGGGAGGAATGCCCAGTGATCTCGTCGCTGCGCGGGCAGGTGCTGTCCATCGGGCTCGACCACGCGGTCGTCGAGGTCGGGGGCGTGGGCTTCGCCGTGCAGGCCACCCCCGCGACCCTGGCCTCGCTGCGCCGCGGCGAGGAGGCCCGACTGGCCACCTCGCTGGTCGTCCGCGAGGACTCGCTGACCCTGTTCGGGTTCGCCGACGCCGAGGCGCGCGAGCTGTTCGGGTTGCTCCAGACGGTGTCCGGGATCGGGCCGCGGATCGCGCTGGCGACGCTGGCCGTGCTGGAGCCGGACAAGCTGCGGGCGGCGCTGGCCGAGGGCAACATCACCGTGCTGACCCAGGTGCCCGGCATCGGCCGCAAGGGCGCCGAGCGGCTGATCATCGAGCTGCGCGACAAGGTCGGCCAACTCGCCTCCGCGCCCGACGCGGTGAGCGACTCCGGCCGGGTCCGCACCCACGTCACGGAGGCCCTGCTCGGCCTCGGCTTCCCGGCGAAGCAGGCCGAGCAGTCCGTGGACGCCGTGCTGGCCGCGGACGGTTCGCTGGGCACCTCCGAGGTGCTGCGCCGGGCCCTCGCCGCCCTGGGCCGCAAGCGATGAGCCACCCGGAGGAGCGCGTCGGGGAGCATGTCGGGGCGCACGCCGGTGACTACGCCGGCGACTACGAGGCGTATCCGGAGGAGGACACCCTCAACCCGCTGCCCGACCCGACCGAGCGCGACGTCGAGACCACCCTGCGGCCGAAGGACCTGGGCGAGTTCGTCGGCCAGCCGAAGGTCCGCGAGCAGCTGGAGCTGGTGCTGCACGGTGCGATGCGGCGGGGCTCGCCACCGGACCACGTGCTGCTGTCCGGCCCGCCCGGACTGGGCAAGACCAGCCTCGCCATGATCATCGCCGCCGAGCTGGGCGCGTCCCTGCGCATCACCTCCGGCCCGGCCCTGGAGCGCGCGGGCGACCTGGCCGCGATGCTGTCCAACCTGGTCGAGGGCGACGTGCTGTTCATCGACGAGATCCACCGGATGGCCCGGCCCGCCGAGGAGATGCTGTACCTGGCGATGGAGGACTTCCGCGTGGACGTGGTCGTCGGCAAGGGGCCCGGCGCGACCAGCATCCCGCTGGACATCGCGCCGTTCACCCTGGTCGGCGCGACCACCCGGTCCGGCGCGCTCACCGGGCCGCTGCGCGACCGGTTCGGCTTCACCGGCCACATGGAGTTCTACAGCCCCGACGAGCTGGACCTGATCCTGCGCCGCTCGGCGGGAATCCTCGGCGTCGACCTCCGCGCGGACGGGGCCCGGGAGATCGCGGGCCGGTCGCGGGGCACGCCCCGCATCGCCAACCGGCTCCTGCGCCGCGTGCGGGACTACGCGGAGGTGCGGGCCGACGGCGCGGTCACGCTGGAGGTGGCCCGGGACGCCCTGGCCGTCTACGACGTGGACGAGCTGGGGTTGGACCGGCTGGACCGGGCGGTGCTCGGCGCGCTGGTCCGCTCGTTCGGCGGCGGGCCGGTGGGGGTGTCCACGCTGGCCGTGGCCGTGGGGGAGGAGCCCACGACGGTCGAGGAGGTGTGCGAGCCGTACCTGGTGCGCGCCGGGATGCTGGCCCGGACGCTGCGCGGCCGGGTGGCCACCGCCACCGCGTGGCTGCACCTGGGGCTCCAGCCGCCCGCGCGGGCGCCGGGCGAGAACACCCGGCCGCTGTTCGACGACGCGGGCTGAAGACCCGGCCGGCCGGGGACGGGTCGACCGGCGGACGCCCCGCTGTGGGCGCGCCTGTCGAGACGGGCCCGCCGGGGTCGTTCGGCCGGGCGAACCGGTCGAACCGGCCGAAGATCCCCGGTCGGGGCCGTGCCGGTCGGGCGCGGGCTGGTCAGGGGCCGGCCGGGGGCTTGAGGCGGGGCCCGCCGCGTGGTTGGGTGACGCCTGCGGGTGACCGGGATTGCTGACCTGGCACAATCAGGACCAGCCCCCAGAAAATCGGATGTTCCGGGCGCACCTACACGTGGCTCGCACGTCCGGCTGATCGGAGAATCATGGAATCCTTGCTCTTCCCGCTGATGCTCGTGCTGCTCGCGGTGCCGCTGTTCCTCAGCGCCCGGAAGCAGAAGCGCGCGGTCGCGGAGCAGCAGGCCCTGCTGTCGTCCTTGGAGCCGGGTGACCGGATCATGACCACCTCCGGGCTGTTCGCGACCGTCGCCGACGCGAGCGACGACACCACGATCGACCTGGAGACCGCCCCCGGCGTGGTGACCACCTGGCTGCGCCAGGCCGTCCGCGAGAAGGTCGCCGTCGAGGACGGGACCACCGACGCGGTGGTCGACGACGTCGACGACGAGACCCCGACGACCGAGCACGACGTGGTGGTGCAGGACGTCAAGGAGCCCGTGCAGCACGACACCAAGAAGTAGTCCCCGCGGGGAGGGGCGGGCGCCCGCCGGGCGCTCCCACCTGGCCCGGAGCCGGCAACTGTGAAAGCGCCGACTCCGGGCAGTGACGCGCAGCTCACACCACGAGCGGTACGCTGCGCCCTCGCTGACCTTGTCAACTATCAGGAGACGGACGGACCGTGGCACCTCCGGCCGGGCAAATCCGCCCCGCGAAGTACCTGGGCGCATTTGTCCTCATCGTGGTCGCGCTGTACTCCCTGGTGTTCTTCACCGGGAACGGCAAGGCGACACCCAAGCTCGGTATCGACCTCCAGGGTGGCACGCGCGTCACGCTGACCGCCCGCGCTCCTGACGGCCAGGCCCCCTCCGACGAGTCGCTCGACCAGGCCCGCGAGCTCATCGAGACGCGCGTCAACGGCCTGGGCGTGCTCGGCGCGGAGGTCGTCCGGGACGGCAGCAACCTGGTGATCACGGTCCCCGGTTCCGACAGCGAGGGCGCCAAGCGGCTCGGCCAGACCGCGAAGCTGAACTTCCGCAAGGTCATCGGCGCCCCGGTGCCGAACGCCCAGCCGGAGCCCGCCCCGTCCACGACCGGCAGCGCGGCGCCCACCTCGGGCTCCGAGGCGCCGGCCACGACCGGCAGCGGCGCGCCGTCCGAGTCGGCGTCCGCGCCGACCACGACCGCCCAGGGCCGCCCGGCCCCGATGCAGGCCCAGCCGGAGACCACGACCGCGCCGCCGGCGGACACCCCCGCCCCGCCGACCGACCCGTCCGCGCCCGCCGGCGAGCCGTCGGCCCCGCCCGAGCCGCAGGTGGACTGCCGCGCGGTGTTCGGCGGCCAGTACTCCGAGGAGACCCCCAGGGCCATCGAGGAGGCCCGCACCTGCCGGCAGGACCCGCAGCTGACCACGCTGGACGCGCAGACCGTCTCGCAGGCGCTGGGCGCGTTCACCTGCCCCACGGTCGACCCGCTGCTCGGCAACGACGACCCGAACCTGCCGCTGCTGACCTGCAACCGGGAGAAGACCGAGAAGTTCGTCCTCGGCCCGGTGTTCCCGCCGAACGACGGCAGCGTCCAGGACGACGACTACAGCCTGTACTCGCGGCTGACCGGCGAGGACATCGACGACGCCATCTCGGGCACCGACCCGCAGGGCGCCGGCTTCATCGTCAACCTCACCTTCAAGGGCGAGGGCGGTGAGAAGTGGGGCAAGTTCACCTCGGCGAACGTGCAGCAGCAGGTCGCCGTGGTGCTGGACAGCGAGGTCGTGTCCGCGCCCAACATCAACGAGCCCATCCTGGGCGGCAGCACGCAGATCAGCGGCCAGTTCTCCCAGGCCGACGCGACCGGCCTGGCCAACGTGCTCAAGTACGGCTCGCTGCCGCTGTCGTTCGAGGCGTCCGAGGCCGAGACCGTGTCCCCGACGCTGGGCCTGGCCTCGCTGAAGGCGGGCCTGCTCGCGGGCGGCATCGGCCTGGCGCTGGTGTTCCTGTACTGCCTGTTCTACTACCGCCTGCTCGGCGTGCTGACGATCCTGTCGCTGGTGCTCTCCGGCGGCATCGTCTACGCGGTGCTCATCCTGCTCGGCCGCTGGATCGGGTTCACCCTCGACCTCGCGGGCGTCGCCGGGTTCATCGTGTCCATCGGTATCACCGCGGACTCGTTCGTGGTGTTCTTCGAGCGGTTGAAGGACGAGGTGCGCGAGGGGCGGTCGTTCCGCTCCGCGGTGCCCCGGGCGTGGGTGCGCTCGCGGCGGACGATCCTGTCGGCGGACACGGTCAGCTTCCTCGCCTCGGCCATCCTGTACGTGATCGCCGTCGGCCAGGTGCGGGGCTTCGCCTTCACCCTCGGCATGTCGACCGTGCTCGACCTCATCGTGGTCTTCCTGGTCACGCACCCGCTGGTCGTCCTGGTCTCCAAGACGAAGAAGCTGTCCAGCCCGAAGCTGACCGGTCTCGGTGGCGCCGTCCAGGCGGCCGTCGAGGACCGGGCCGCCAAGGGCACCGCCGTGAAGGGGGCCTGACGTGTCCGAGCCCAAGAAGCTTGGCATTTTCCAGCGGCTCTACGTCGGCAACGGCGCGTTCGACATCATCGGCAAGCGCAAGCGCTGGTACGCGATCTTCGGCCTGGTCCTGCTGGTCTGCGTGCTGTCGATCGTGCTCCGGGGCTTCAACCTGGGCATCGACTTCACCGGCGGCACCCGGGTCCAGCTGCCCGCGCAGAGCTCGGCCGGCACGATCACGGTCGAGCAGGCCCAGGAGAGCTTCACCAAGGCGCTGGGCGAGGACCCGACGGCCGTGCAGACCGTGGGCACCGGCGAGTCGGCGACCATCCAGATCCGGTCGGAGACGCTGGACGCCGACCAGGTCGCCAAGCTCAAGACCGGCCTGAACGAGGACCTCCAGCCCACCGGCGGGGTCCAGGCCATCAGCGACAGCGCCGTGTCGGCGTCCTGGGGCGGCGCGATCACCACGCAGGCGCTGATCGCCCTCGCGGTGTTCTTCGTCGCCGTGATGATCTTCCTGGCGCTGTACTTCGAGCTGTCCATGGCGATCGCCGCGCTGGTCGCGGTGGTGCACGACGTGGTGATCACGGCGGGCATCTACTCGCTGGTCGGCTTCGAGGTCTCGCCGGCGACGGTGATCGGTCTGCTGACCATCCTCGGCTTCTCGCTGTACGACACGGTGGTGGTGTTCGACAAGGTCAAGGAGAACACCCGGGGCCTGCTGGGCCTGACCCGCCGCACCTACGGCGAGGCGGCCAACCTGGCGGTCAACCAGACCCTGATGCGGTCGATCAACACCTCGCTGATCGCGCTGCTGCCGGTGCTGGGCCTGCTGGCGATCGGCGTCGGCCTGCTCGGCGTGGGCACGCTGAAGGACCTCGCGCTGGTGCAGCTGGCGGGTATGGCGGTCGGCGCGCTGTCGTCCATCTACATCGCCACCCCGGTCGCGGTGGACCTGAAGATGCGCGACGCGCGCTACAAGGCGCAGGCCGCCCGCGTGCGGGCCCGGCGGGAGAACCTGGCCCGCAAGGCCGCCGCCGGCGAGGCGGGCGTGCTCGCGGAGACCACCGCGGACGAGTCGATCCTCGTGGAGTCGAGCGACGACGAGGCGTTGCAGGCCGAACTGCGGCGGGAGAAGGCCCTGACCGCGGCGGCGGGCGCCCCGTCGCGCACGGCCAAGTCGGCCGACTCCCGTCGTCGGCCGACCGGCAAGAAGCACCGTTGAAGCTCGATCGAGCGCTCGACCTGATGCGTGAGGTCCCGGACTTCCCCCGGCCGGGGGTCGTCTTCCGGGACCTCACGCCCGTTTTCGCCGACCCCGACGCGCTGCGCGCCGTGGTCGACGGGCTCCAGGGCGGGATCGACCCGGACACGCAGGTGGTCGCGGCGATCGAGTCGCGGGGGTTCCTGCTCGGGGCGGCGCTGGGGTACGGGTGGGGGTACGGGGTCGTGCCGCTGCGCAAGCCCGGGAAGCTGCCGGCCGTGGCGCACCGGGTGTCCTACGCGCTGGAGTACGGCGAGGCGACCCTGGAGCTGCCGGCCGAGGCCGTCCTGCCCGGTCAGCGGGTCGTGGTCGTGGACGACGTGCTGGCCACGGGCGGCACGGCGGCGGCCGCGTGCGAGCTGGTGGAGGCCGCGGGCGGGGTGGTGACCGGGGTGTCGGTGGTGCTGGAGATCCCCGGGTTGGGCGGTCGGGAGCGGTTGGGCGGGCGACGGGTGGACGCGCTGCTCGCGGTGTAGGCGGGTGGCCGGTCGGCTGCCGTTCTGCCGCCCGCGGGTGGTCGGCCGGTGTCCTCGGCTGGGCGCGCCGGGTGTTCGTACTCCATTCGGGCAAGGCCGGCCGGCGGGTCCGGGAACGCGGTGGGAGCGTGTTCACGCAGGTCGGTGCGCGACCCGTGCGGCCGAAGCCCGGGGTGCTGTTCGTCGTGTGAAGTGCGCCGCTCATCGGTTCGCGCACGGAGCAACCCGCCCGACGGAGTTATCCTCGGTTCCTAGACCCGAGGAGCGTGGTTGAGCCAGGACATCGAATCCGCCCAGTCGTCGCCGCAGCCGGTGCCCGCGCGGCCCCCCTCGGCGACCAGGCGCGTGCGCGCGAGGCTGGCCCGTCGGATCACCGCCCAGCGGGCCGCACCGGTCAAGCAGGTGCTCGAACCGCTGGCCGCGGTGCACCGGGACCTGCACCCGAAGGCCGACCTGGCGCTGCTCCAGCACGCCTACGACGTCGCGGAGGAGAAGCACCGCCCGCAACGGCGGAAGTCCGGCGATCCCTACATCACCCACCCGCTGGCCGTGGCGACGATCCTCGCCGAGCTGGGCATGGACACGACCACGCTGGTCGCCGCCCTGCTCCACGACACGGTCGAGGACACCGACTACTCGCTGGACCAGCTGCGCGTCGACTTCGGCAACGAGGTGGCGCTGCTGGTCGACGGGGTCACCAAGCTCGACAAGGTCAAGCTGGGCGCGGCGGCCGAGGCCGAGACCATCCGCAAGATGGTCATCGCCATGGCCAAGGACCCGCGCGTGCTGGTCATCAAGCTCGCCGACCGGCTGCACAACATGCGCACCATGCGCTTCCTGCCGCCGGAGAAGCAGGCCCGCAAGGCGCGGGAGACGCTGGAGGTGCTGGCCCCGCTGGCGCACCGGCTGGGCATGGCCACGGTGAAGTGGGAGCTGGAGGACCTGGCGTTCGCCATCCTCCAGCCGAAGAAGTACGACGAGATCGTGCGGCTGGTCGCGAACCGGGCCCCGTCCCGCGACACCTACCTCAGCGGCGTGATCAACGAGCTGTCGCAGCAGCTGGAGGGCGCGCGGATCACCGCCAAGGTGGAGGGCCGCCCGAAGCACTACTACTCGATCCACCAGAAGATGATCGTGCGCGGTCGCGACTTCGACGACATCCACGACCTGGTGGGCGTGCGGATCCAGGTGGACGAGGTCCGCGACTGCTACGCGGCGATGGGCGTGGTGCACGCGCTGTGGCAGCCGATGCCCGGCCGGTTCAAGGACTACATCGCCCAGCCCCGGTTCAGCGTGTACCAGTCGCTGCACACGACCGTGATCGGACCGGACGGCAAGCCGCTGGAGGTGCAGATCCGGACCTACGACATGCACCGCACGGCCGAGTACGGCATCGCGGCGCACTGGCGGTACAAGGAGACCCGGGGCACGCACAGCGGCAAGGGCGTCGAGGTCGACGAGATGGCCTGGATGCGCCAGCTGCTGGACTGGCAGCGCGAGGCCGCCGACCCCGGCGAGTTCCTGGAGTCGCTGCGGTTCGACCTGGCGGCGCGCGAGATCTTCGTGTTCACCCCCAAGGGCGACGTGGTGACGCTGCCGACGGGGTCCACGCCCGTCGACTTCGCCTACGCCGTGCACACCGAGGTGGGGCACCGCTGCATCGGGGCGCGGGTGAACGGCCGGCTGGTCGCGCTGGAGCGCAAGCTGGAGAACGGCGAGGTCGTCGAGATCTTCACCTCGAAGGCGGAGGGCGCCGGGCCGTCCCGGGACTGGCTGTCGTTCGCCGCCTCGCCCAGGGCCAAGGCCAAGATCAAGCAGTGGTTCGCGAAGGAGCGCAAGGAAGAGGCCATCGAGGTCGGCAAGGACGCCATCGCGAAGGAGGTCCGCCGGGTCGGGCTGCCGCTCCAGCGGCTGGTGTCGGCCGATTCGATGGGCGCGCTGTCGAAGGAGCTGCACTACCCGGACGTGTCCGCGCTGTACGCGGCCGTGGGGGAGGGGCACACCTCCGCGCGGCACGTGGTGCAGCGGCTCGTGGCCCAGCTGGGCGGGGTCGACCACGCCGAGGACGAGCTGGCGGAGCGGTCCACGCCGTCCACGGTGGCCCGGCGGCGGGTCACCGGCGACGCCGGCGTCATCGTCCGGGACGCCGCCGACGTGTGGGTGAAGCTGGCGCGGTGCTGCACGCCGGTGCCCGGGGACGACATCCTGGGGTTCGTCACGCGCGGGGGTGGGGTTTCCGTCCACCGGACGGACTGCACCAACGCGGACGAGTTGCTGAGGACGCCCGAGCGGTTGCTGGACGTGGAGTGGGCGCCGTCGTCGTCGTCGGTGTTCCTGGTGGCCATCCAGGTGGAGGCGCTGGACCGGCACCGGTTGTTGTCCGACGTGACGAAGGTGCTGGCCGACGAGAAGGTGAACATCCTGTCGGCTTCGGTGACGACGTCGCGGGACCGGGTGGCGGTGTCGCGGTTCTCGTTCGAGATGGGGGACCCGAAGCACCTGGGGCACGTGTTGAAGGCGGTGCGGTCGGTGGAGGGCGTGTACGACGTGTACCGCGTGACCTCGGCCTCGTAGTTCCTTCTCGGGCTTGTCGGGTTCACGGGCTGTCGCTCGCCGCTGGGCTGGCCGCCGGGGGAGGGGCGTGGGCTCGTGGTCTCCAACTGCCCGCCCCCGACCCGTCGCACCACCGGACTCGTCGGCGGCTCCGGGTCTGCTGAAAGTCCTTGCTCGCGGGTGGCCGGTTGCGGCCGGTCGTTGTTGGGCCCCTGTGCCACGCTGAGGCGGCGAGGAGGGGTACAGGTGGCGTCGACCCGGGAGGTGGCCGCACAGGTCCGGGCCGCGTGTGCGAAGGGCGCGCAGGGGTTGGCCGCGCTGGAGCAGGCGGAAGACCTGGCCCAGGAGGCGCGTGACGTGGTGGCCCGCGCGGTGGAAGGCGCGCGTCACCTCGAAGCGGGTGGGGCGCAGGTGCTGTCCGCGTTCGCCGGGGTGGTGGATGCGTGCAAGGGCCACCTGTGGCCGCTGCTCAACGAGGCCGTGAAGGCCGCTGAGAACTGTGCGGATCATCTGGCGGCTGAGGGCACCCCCGACCTGGACCCGGCTGCTCAGCGGCCCGTGCGGCTACGACCGACACAGCCGCAGCAGTTCTCGGCCCGGCAGGCCGAACCCGATGACCCGCCCGTGGTCCCGTCCGAACGGGTTGAACAGCTGCGGCGCGAGTTGTCCTCGCCCGTGGTGCCCAACAGCGGCCAGAAGACACACGGGCGGTGGATCGCGCCCGACGGCACTGTTCGAGCGGTTCGCAGTGGGTTCGACCATGATTCCGCGTTGGTCCAGAACCAATTGGCCCGGATGGGGATGCCGGGCGGTTCCGGGCGTTCCGGGGACGTGGAACAGAAGTTGGCGGCGCACATGGTGGCGAACGGCATCAAACACGCCACACTGGTCATCAATCACCGGCCGTGTCGCGGGCGCGACGATTCATGTGACACCCTCGTGCCGATCCTCCTGCCGGAAGGATCGACTTTGACGGTGCACGGACAAACCGCCGCCGGTGTCCGAACCCGCATCCGTTATACAGGAGGAGCCCGACCGTGGTGGACCTAGAGGCGTGGTACGACGAGGAACAGGACGACGCCGTAACCGTCCGAACCCAGGCTGAACTGGACGCCGTGCTGGACGCCGTGGCCGCGTGGGACGGTCGGGTGATCGTGCACCTGAAACCAGCCCGGCCGGTGGACGTGAACATGCGCCGAAGGACCCTGGATGTCGGCGTGCACGGCAACAGCGATCGGGGTGCGCTCGTCTACGACTCACCGGATGGGCGTTGGTACAGCAAAGCCGCGTTCGACACGAGCGCGAACCGGGATGAACGAATCCTGTACTACTACATGAATTCGGACACCGAATATCCGGCCGACTCCGAAATCGCGTTGGACGTGGTGCGCCAAGCCGCACACGAGTACCTGGCCACGGAGGGGCAGCGGCCGACCTCTCCCACCTGGCAGACACCCCCCGCGTGGTACCCGACGGCCGAGTGACGGCCCCGGAACGGCCATCGCGGGGGGCCGCGAGTCGCACGTTCAGACCGCGCGAGTCGAACGTTCGGGACCACCGTGTCGAACGCTCGGGACGGGTGAGTTCTACGTTCGGGATCGTCGGGTCGAACGTTCGGGATCGGTGGGTTCTGCCTTCGGTGCGCGTGCGGGCGGCGTCAGCGAAACGTCAGTGGCCCTTGCGACCATGCGGTGTGTCGGCCCCGGTGGGCTGACGAATGGGGAAGGCGCAGGGGCCCGGCAACCCGTGGGGGTTGTCGGGCCCCTGCGTACGTCTTCGCTCAGGCGACCGTGACGGTCTCGAACTTCACTTCCTTGTTCGGCTTGCCGCCGCCGGGGGAGGGGTCGAAGGAGCCGTCGTGGCCGGCTCGGGCCACGTCGTCGACCAGCTTCAGGCCCTCTTCGTCCAGGCTGCCGAAGACCGTGTAGTCGGGCGGGAGCTGGGCTTCACCGAAGACGATGAAGAACTGGCTGCCGTTGGTGCCCTTCTTGGTCTGCTCGTCGGTGCCGGCGTTCGCCATCGCCAGGTAGCCGCGGCCGTAGGTGAGTTCCGGCCACGTCTCGTTGTCGAAGGTGTAGCCCGGACCGCCGGAGCCGCTGCCGGTCGGGTCGCCGCACTGGAGCATCTGGAGGCCCTGGGTGCCGATGCGGTGGCACGTGGTGCCGTCGTAGTAGCCCTGCTCGGCGAGGCTGATGAAGCTGTTCACCGTGCACGGCGCGAGGGCGCGGTCCAGGGTCAGCTTCAGCTCGCCGATGTTGGCCTTGACGGTGGCCGCGGCGGTGCCGGTGGAGGCGATGCCCGCGGCCTCGGGGGCCTTGGTGCCCTCCTTGGCGGCCGGCTCCGAGGACGCCGGGTACTCGCAGTTCACCGGGTTCGCGAGCGCCGTCGGCCGGGTCGGCAGGGGCAGGACCTCGGTCGGGATGTCGACCGGCGCTGCGCTCGTGGACGACGCGGCGGCGGCGTCGGTCGGCGTGTCCGGGTCGTTGGCGAAAGCGATGAAGTACACGCCGCCCGCCACCAGGACCACCGCGGTGGCGGTCGCGATGATGGCGACCGTGCGGCGCCGCTTCGCGCGCTCGACCCTGCGGGCGAGCTGACGTTCCAGCTTCCGCTTCGCCTGCTCGCGGCGCTGTACGTTCGTCGGCACCTCAGACCTCCCTGGCTTTCCCGTCGACGGCGACGATCGGTGAGCAGTCTAGGGGGCTCGTATATAGCCGGTGTATGCCGGATAGGCTGCTTGAGGGGTCCGCCGGGATCCGTTGTCGATCCGTTGCCGTTGAGAGGTGCTCCCGTGCTGGTGATCGGGTTCCCGACCGGCCCGCTCCAGGCCAACTGCTACCTGCTGGCCGCGGACGTCGGCGAGCCGTGCCTGATCGTCGACCCGGGGCAGGGCGCGACCGAGCCGATCGCCGCCGCGCTGCGGGAGCACCGGCTGTCCCCGGTGGCGGTGCTGCTCACGCACGGGCACTTCGACCACTGCTTCTCCGTCGCGCCGGTGTGCGACGGCAACGACGTGCCGGCGTGGGTCCACCCGGACGACCGCTGGATGCTGTCGGACCCGGTGCGGGGCATGGGGGCCGGGTCGCGGGCCATGTTCGGCGGGAACCTGGAGCTGCGCGAACCCCGCGAGGTGCGCGAGCTGGCCGACGGCGCGGAGCTGGACCTGGCCGGGTTGCGGCTGACCGTCGACCACTCGCCGGGGCACACCGGCGGGTCGGTGATGTTCCGCACCGGCACCGAGGAGGGCGGGCGGCTCGTGCTGGCGGGCGACACGCTGTTCGCCGGGTCCATCGGGCGCACGGACCTGCCGGGCGGCGACCACGCCGCGATGCTGACGTCGCTGCGCACGAAGGTGCTGACGATGGCCGACGACACGGTGGTGCTGCCCGGCCACGGGCCGACGACGACCATCGGTCGCGAGCGCGCCGGCAACCCGTTCCTGGTGGACCTGGGTGACGGGGACGCGCCGGCCCCGCCTCGCCGAGGGCTGTAGTGGGCACCTCGCCCGCCCCCGGGGCGGCGATCGGTCGGTGTGCGGTTCGAGGAGTCGGTGCCGGGCGTCCGGCACCGCGTGCGGACGTGGAGGCGTTGGGCCGGTGAGCGAGCGGATCCCCCTGGACCTGCTGGACCCGAAGGCGGTGCGCAAGCGCGCCCGGACGGTCGCGATCGGCGCGCTGATCGTCGCCGCCGCGTTCGGCGGGTTGCTGGGCCTGCTCGCCGGGCGGACGGCCGGGCTGGTCGCGGCGGCGGTGTTCGCCGTGCCGCTGCTGCTGCTGGCGGTCTCGGAGGCGCGGCGGCGGGTGTGGCTGGAGGGGCACGTGCTGTCGGTGCGCGCCTTCGGCACGCGGTCGGTGGACCTGCGCGCCGCCGACCAGCTGGACCTGCTGGTGACCGACATGCGCGGGACGCGGACGGTCGGGCTGCTCGTGCGCGGCGGCGGGAAGGCGATCAACCTGGCGCTGGCCCTCTACGCGGGCACGGGCGGGCGCGAGCAGGGCGTCCTGCCGCTGCGGCGGCTGGCCGACGTGCTGGCCGGGCGGGGTGACGCGCCGGGGCTGGTGTTCTCCGAGCTGCTGGTGGCGCAGCTGCGGGCGGAGGCGCGCGGGCTGGCCGCGGCCGACCGGCCGCTGTACCGGCTGGGCTCGATGGCGCCCTCGGGGCGGCTGGCGCAGAAGCTGAACCCGGACGCGATCTCGCGGTTCGTCTCGACGCTGGACTGAAGCGGCCCGCCGCTAGTCGTCCGGCAGGCCCCAGGTCCCCTTCGGGGGCGGCGGCGACGGGGTGGCGTTCTGGTCGGTGGTCGGGGGCATCCCGCCGATGAAGCGGGTCAGCGAGGTGTCGTGCTCGACCCGCCCCGGGAACGGGTCGCCCGCGGTGCGGCGGGTCAGGGCGGCCACCGGCAGTTCCGCGTGCGAGGCCACCAGGACGAAGTTGCCGAAGCGGCGCCCGCGGAAGACGGTGGGCTCGGCCAGCACGCAGACGTGCCGGAAGACGGCCCGCACGGTGGCCGCCTGGGACTTGGCGAACGCCAGGCCGCCGCCGTCGCCGATGTTGGCCGCGTAGACGCCGCCGGGGCGCAGGGTGCGGGCCGCCTGGTTGACGAACTCGATCGAGGTCAGGTGGGCGGGGGTGCGGGCGCCCGCGAACACGTCGGTCACCACCAGGTCGAACGTCGCCTCCGGGGCCTTGACGAGCACGGCGCGCGCGTCGCCGGTGCGGATGCGCAGCCGCCAGTTGCGGTCCAGCGGGAGCACGCCGCGGACCAGGGACACCAGCGCCGCGTCGATCTCGACCACCTGCTGGCTGGAGCGGGGCCGGGTGGTGGCGATGTAGCGCGGCAGGGTGAAGGCCCCGCCACCCAGGTGCAGGGCCCGCACGGGCGCGCCGGGGTCGGCCACCAGGTCGGCCACGTGGCCCAGGCGGCGCACGTACTCGAACTCCAGGTGGGTCGGGTCGTCCAGGTCGACGTGGGACTGGGGCGTGCCGTTGAGGCGCAGCGTCCACGCCCGGGGGACGTCCGGGTCGGGGACGAGTTCCGCGATGCCCGAGTCGACCTCCCTGGTGATCGTCTCGTCGGCCTTCCGGATGCGTCCCACGCCGGACAACCTATCCCGGCGGCGGCGCCCCCGCGTCACCCACCGGACGCGGCGACCGCCGGTCGTCCGGCGCGGTCCGCGCGCGCCGGGGCCGCCGCCAGGGGCCCTTGGCCGGGTCGTAGCCGGTGCGCAGGTCGCCCGACACCCGGTGCCGGCGCAGGTCCGGCTCGCGGTACGGGGTGGGTTCCTCCGGGGCCTCCCGCGCGTCCTCCCGCTCGGTCCCCGGCCCGGTCGGCCCGGTCGGCCCGGGCTCCGGGGCCGCCGCGTCGGGCACGGGCTCGCGGTTGGCCACGAACGCGGCCAGCGCGGTGGTGATCGGCACCGCCGCGACCAGGCCGATGCTGCCCACCAGGGTCCGCACGACCTCCTGCGCCACGTCCTGCGCGGTCAGGACCTCGCCCAGGGTGCGCCCGGAGAGCGAGAACGCCAGCAGCAACGGCAGCGCCGTGCCCGCGTACGCCATGACCAGCGTGTTCACCACCGACGACAGGTGGTCCCGGCCGATCCGCGACCCGGCCGCGTACAGCTCGCCGAACCCCAGCGCCGGGTTGGCCCGCCGCAGCTCCCACACCGCGCTGGTCTGGGTCACGGTCACGTCGTCCAGCACGCCGAGCGCGCCGATGATCGTGCCCGCCAGCAGCAGCCCCCGCGTGTCGATGCCGTGGCCGAGCAGCGCCACCAGGTTCGCGCTGTCCTGGTCGAGCCCGGTGAGCTTCGAGAACGCCGAGAACGCCGCGCCCAGCACGCCGATCAGCGCCAGGCTCGCCAGCGTCCCCAGCACCGCCGTGGACGTGCGCGCGGAGACCCCGTGCGTCAGGTACAGCACCACGAACATGATCAGCCCGGCGCCGACCACGGCCACCGCCAGGGGGCTCTCACCGGCCAGGATCGCGGGCAGCACGAACACCACCAGCACCACCAGGCTCAGCGCCAGCGCGCCCAGCGCGGCCAGGCCCCGCCAGCGGCCCAGCAGCAGCACCGCCGCCGCGAACAGCAGCCCCAGCAGCAGCAGCGGCACGCCGCGCTGGAAGTCGGCCAGCTGGTAGGACGAGTTGTCGTTCGGGTCGCCGCCGCCGTAGGACAGCACCACCGCGTCGCCGACCGCGAAGCTCGGCGTGCCCGGCTGGTCGGGCACCGGGACCCGCACGTCCCGGCCCGCCGCCGCGCCGTCGGTCACCCGCACGGTGACCAGCACGCAGCCGGTCGCGCCGGGCTGCCCGGTGTCGGGCCCGCACCCGCCCCGGGCCACGGCGGTCACGTCGCCGCGCACGGGCACCTGGGTGATGCCGGCCTCCGCGCCCGTGGGCTGGTCCCGCCCGAACGGGTGGAGCAGGACCGCGCCGACCGCGGTGGCCAGCACCAGCGGCAGCAGCAGGACCAGCAGCAGCGTGCGCACCCGTCGGGAGGCCGGTTCGGTGGGCCCGCCGTGCCCGTGGCCGTGGCCGTGTGCGGCGATGAGGTCCTTGGCGTGCACGGCGCACATACTGCCCGAACCGGTTCCGGCGTCCGCGTTCCGGACGGTTCGGTGCGGGTCCCGCGCCGGCCGCTCCGGTCGGCGCGGTCGCGGGCGCCGCCCGGAGCGGCGAGGACGAGCGGGCGTTCGCGGTGTGCCGATCGGCTACCCGGCCGACGACCGCGTGCCGCCGGACCCGCGCCGAGGGTCGCCGGACCGGGTGCCGGCCACCGCCTGGCCCAGCGGGTCGGTGAACCGGAAGTGCCGGGCGACGGCCTCCTCGCAGCTCTCCAGCGCCTGCCGCAGCCGCTGGTCCGGCGGTCCCGTGACCAGCCGCCACGGCACGCCGCGCGCCGCCAGGCCCTCCCGGAACAACCCGGTCATCCACGCGCGCAGGTGCTCGCCGTCCCGCCACCCGTCCTGCTCGAACGGCACGCCCACGTGGTCGGTCAGCAGGTACAGGGCGGGGCGGGGGGCGTCCGGCGCGACGTCCGGGCGCGGCGCGCCCAGGTACCGGTGGGCCCAGGCGGTCGCGGCCCACGGGTCGTTGTCGCACACCAGGACCGGCCCGGACACCGCGGCGTCGGACAGCTCGCCCTGCCGCCGCGCCACGTCCTGGAAGTCGCCGACCGTCCACACCAGACCCCCCACGTCGGCGCCGGGGTCGAACGCGCGGGCGGCGACGAGCTTGGCCTCGGTGTGCGCGCGGCCGTACTCGGGCACCCAGGGCGCGCCGAGGTGCTCCGCGAGCTGCCGCGACAGCGTGGTGGTGCCGGTGCTCTCGGCCCCGAGGACCACGACCCGCGCGCACAGGCCGACGCGGGTCGCCCGTGCCAGGTGGCCCCAGTGCGCCCGGGGGTCGGCCCGCACGGCGGTGCCGGACACCGGGAACGCGGTGCGGTCCAGGTCGACCAGCACGTGCCGCGCGCCCAGCCGCCGGGCCATCTCGTCGCCGTAGCGCTCGCTGGTGAACACCGCGTCCACGGCCGCCGAGGACGGGTCGCCGTCCAGGATGGCGCGCCGGGCGAGCACCGCCCGCGCCACGCCCATGTGCAGCTCCCACACGGCGTCGCTGCCGAAGTCCATCTCGTGGTCGTCGACGTCGCCCAGGACCACCAGTCCGGGCGTGCCCGCGTGCTCGGCGCGCAGCCACGCCACCCGGTCGGCCACCGGGATCGACTCCGCGCGGGAGGCCAGCACGGTCACCGTGGTGCGCCGGCTGCGCGCCGCGGCCGTGCGGATGAGGTTGTGGTGCCCGGCGTGGGGCGGGTAGAACTTGCCGAGCACGAGTGCGTGGTCGAAGTCGGTCACGCGGCGACCACCTCGTCCGCGCGCAGCGCCTTCGTCCAGTTGCGCAGACCGAGCACGCACAGGGCCATGAAGCCGACGTAGAGGATCGCGGTCAGCCACAGGTCCTCGTAGGCGTACAACGGGACGTAGATGACGTCCGCGGCGATCCAGAGCCACCAGCACTCGACCTTCTTGCGGGTCTGGCCCCACGTCGCCAGCAGCGAGAGCGCCGTGGTCGCGGAGTCCGCCCACGACACCGTGGAGGAGGTGAACGAGGTGAGCACCCACACCAGCAGCAGCGTGCCCGCGACGCCCGCCGCCAGCAGCGACCACCACTGCGCCCGCGTGGTGCGGCTCACCGGCAGCGCGGAGTGGTCCGCACCACCGCGCAGCCACGCCCACCAGCCGTACAGCGCGAGTGCGATGTAGACGACCTGGAGGCCGGAGACCGCGTACAGGTCGGAGGTCGCGAACAGCACCAGGAAGGCGAGGTTGTTGAGGATGCCGATCGGCCAGTTGAGCGGGAACTGTCGGGGGGTTCAGGGGCACCGTGGATGACATGCGGCGGGGCACCTGACCATGATCCACATCTACAGATTCTCTACAGATCCGGCGTAGAGGGTGCCAGGGCGGTGCCGAGGGCCGCGTCGATCAGGGAGCGGGACCGCTCCACATCCTCGTCCGGCCAGTAGCCCAGGTACGTATCGAGCGTAACGGACGCCTTGGCGTGACCCAAGGCCAATTGCACGTTCTTCACGTGCGCCCCGGCGTGGATCAGCACGGTGGCGAAGAAGTGGCGCAGCGAATGGAGGCCGTAGGTCTTGGTCGGCAGGCCGGCGGCGACGATCGCGGGCACCCAGAATTTCTCTGACCACCACGAGCGGCGCATCAGCTGTCCGCGCCCGTCCGGGAACAGCATGACCGCGTTTCGCTCGACGACCTTGTCCGGGTCCGTGCGGTCGACGATCGGGATCGCTTCGGGGAGGTATTCCCGGATGTGACGGCCGAGCAGTTCCGCCGCGATGGCCGGCAGTTCGACGGTGCGGCGGCTGAGCTTGGTTTTCGGCGGGCCGAGGTACAGCCCGTGTGTGGACTGCACCACCTGCTGTCGCACGTGGACCTCGCGCCGGTCGAGGTCGATCGCGGAGCGCTCCAAGCCGAAGATCTCGCCCTGCCTCAGGCCGCAGCTGGCCGCCAGCTGCACCGCGGCCTGATATGGGGCGTCCGTCGCCGAGGTCAGCGCGTGCACCTCGGACGGCGTGGGGATGGCGTACTGACGGTCGGACAGCTCGGGCAGCTTGATGCCCACGCACGGGGTGCGGCCGATCACGTGGTCGATGACGGCCTGCGTGAACAGCGGCGCGACGACCCCGCCGTAGATGTTGTGGACCGTGCTGGCCGAGAGTCCCTTGCCCCGCACCTCGGCTACCCACGACCGGATCATGTCGGGGTGCACCGCGCCGATCGACAGGTGCCCGAGCGCGGGCGCGACGTGGTTGCGCCAGTTGCGTTCGAGCTGGTCGATGGTCGACTGCCGCAACATCAGGCCCTTGAGCCACGTCTCGCCGTACTCCGACACCCGGGTCTTCCCGGCGCCCGGGTCGACGTAGCGGCCCCGGTTGAGCGCGTCCGTGATCGAGGCGGCGAGGGCTTCGGCGTCGGGCTTCCGGTCGCGCGTCTCGGTGCGGGTGGCGCCGGTGTAGGGGTCGATCCACCGGACCCGCCAGCGCGAGCCCTTGCCGTGGTCCCGGAGCTTGCGCTTCTTGCCGGTCTCTGGGTCCGGCTTGGACGACCACCACAGGTCGTCGACGGCAGCCTTGGTACCTGCCACGCTTCCCCCTCTGGGTATTCAGGCGTCGCGCACGATGCGCAGACGCGGACTGGATGGACGGTCTTCGGGCGGCCGGTGTGGTCGGCCGTCGCCGACGGCGCGGAGCTCGGCCCACACCGGCTCGCCGGTGGGTCCGGTGACGATCGCGCGGCCCTGGCACAGCAGGCGCAGGCCGAGCAGCATCGCGTCCCCGACGTCGCGCCACCGGGTGAGGTGCTTGCTGATCATGATCACGTGCTCGTCGTGGTCGACGACCACGCGTTCGGGCTCCCACTCCGCTGTACGGAGAGTGACGCCCCCCAAGAGCAGTGCTACGGCGTACGTGTGGGCCAGTAGCGCGAACGGGTCTCCTGTCGTCACCCGGATATCGTGCACATTTACGGCGAATGAACCAAGGGTTACCAACCGGTAGCCACACAGGTGTTCTAATGACGCTCCGTAGTCGAACAGGGGGCATCATCACGCCCCCGGCGGTCACCCGGCTGGAGTACCACCGGAGGCGCCGCGGCGTGCCCGTTCTTCACTGCCCAACGTGAGGCGGCCCTCGGAGTAACGCTCCGGATGGGCCGCAATTTCCTCATCGGTGGGAATCGACACGGTGTTACCGACGTCCTTGAGCCGCCGGCGGAACTCTGCGATCAGCACATCGGTAGGGATGGCACCGAGGTCGGGTGGCAGCTCGACGACGTGGTCAAGATCCTCCGGTTCGAGGATGCCCGCAGCCAGGTAGGCCCGGAGCACCGGGTCGCGGAACGTCTCGGCGACCTTCCTGGCTAGGTCGGGGGTCGGCAGCATCCCCTTGTCTCGCCAATGGTTGATGCGGGACCGGCTGATGCCGGACTCGCGTTCGAAGTCGGCGGGAGTCATGTCCCGCGCGGCGAGACGTTCCTCGACGTACCGCCACCACTCCGTGTTGTGCATGAGGGTCACCTTAGTTGCACGCACGCAACATCGGTCCGCCGATGTGGGGCCACGTAGCGCGCTCGGGTGGATACACGCCGTACGGACCAATCCGGCTAGTGCGTTGCACGTACACAACATGTTGCACGCACTGCGCATCATGGTCTAGCGTTCATGCCGCACAACAAGTTGCACCTGTGAAACGCGAGGGGGTGACCATGAAGAACACCAAGACCCAGCCTGCGACCTACGCTTTGCGGCTCCGCGACAACGCCATCGACCGCCAGATCGTTGAGCACCGACTCCGCTACCGGTCCGAGCTGTGCCGGCGCGCCGGTATCCAGCGGTCGACGTTGCACCGGATCGAGCGCGGCACGCAGGACGCGGGACAGCGGTTCATCGCTGGGGTACTGGCGGCCCTGCCCGACGCGAAGTTCGAGGACCTGTTCGAGGTCGTACCGGCGGTGCAGTCGTGACCGCCGCGCAGCACGAGCTGCCCGCGCTGGCGACCCCCGGCCAGGTGAGCGAGTACCTCGGCGTACCGGTCGGCACGTTGAGGAACTGGCGCTACCGCCGCACGGGCCCGCGCTTCGTGAAGGTGGAGAACCACGTGCGCTACCGGCGCGCCGACGTCGAGCGGTACCTCGCCGCCAACACCACCGAAACCACCGGGGCCGCGTGATGCGCGCGGCCCTCGAGAAGACGACCCGCCCCGGCGGCCACCGGAACGGGTCGAAGACGAACACCGAGGAGAGCATCCCCATGTCCAATGAGCAGGGTACCGCGCCGCCGTCGGCGCGCGACTACGTGCAGCTGTGGAGCGCGATCGAGCGCAACACGCCCGGCGCTGAGCGGTGGGCGGTCGCCGGCGCGGTCGGCACCGCGAACTCGATCGCGCGCAGCACCGGCGCGGCCGAGCCGAACGACGCCTGGTCGCCGATCTGGTGCGAGCTGGCCGTCACCGCGTTCGAGGAGATCGCCGGGGGTGCCCGGTGATGATCCCCGACTTGAAGACGGACGCCGACCTGCTCGCCTACACGCACACCATGATGGAGCAGGCCGCCGGTTTCGAGCGGCGGTTCCGGGTGCTGTTCGACGAGCTGGCCGCGTCGCGGGAGATGCCGTCGGCCACCGACGAGGAGCGGCTCGCCCGGTACAGCCGGCGGGCCGAGGTCAACGCCGCGATGGCGGAGCTGCTCACGGAGCGGGCGCAGGTCGTCGAGCCGGGGCTGATGTTCTCGTGGGCGCTGATGGTGGCGGCGGATGTGCACCGCGAGCGGGCCGAGTCGTCGCAGGAACGCGCGGAGAGCGTTCGGGCCCGCATCGAGTCCGCCGGAGGTGGCCGGTGACGAAGCGGACGATGACGCACGAGCTCGCGAAGGACGCCCGGAACGCGGGCGGCGCCATCTACGCGGCGGCCGACCGGTTGCCCGTGATGCGGCTCATGATGGTGTCCCGCTCCGGTGTGGAGCTGACCGTTCAGGACTCCGAGGACGGCCCGCCGGCGTTCCGCGGGCTGCTCCCGGTGGTTCGGTGCGCTGCGGAGTTCGGCGTGCCGGTGCTTGTGGAGCTGGACGGCGTGGGCCCTTGGGGCACTGGCGGGCTTCGCGCCTGGTGCAACGTGGTGCTGCCCGGTCAGCACGTGGTCAGCGTCGAAACGCTGTCGTTCGCGGTGAACGGCCACGCCGCGCGCTGGTTGGTCGAGGACGTGCTGGGGCGTGACCTCGAAGAGGTCGAGTTCGAGGTTCCGGCCGCCGAGCTGCTGGCCGCGATCGAGTCCGCCGGGGGTGCGCGATGACGACGTTGACCGAACTCCGGGCCCGGCTCGACGCGCCGAGCACCTCGGGCGCGTTCGTGGGCCGCGAGGCCGCAGTCGCGGCGCTGCGCGCGGTGCTCGACCTCGTGCCGAAGGCCGCGCCGCTTCTCACGCAGGAGGAGCAGGTGTTGCTGCTCGACGGGTGGACGACGTGCCACCACACCGCGGTCACGGCTGTGGCCGAGGTGTTGGCCACCGTGCGCACGAGCACGCGCCGGGCCAGCAACACCAACGAGCGCGGCAACGCCGCACAGCGGCGCGTCCGCAAGGCATGGCTCGTCGACACCTACGGCGACGGCAGCACGGTGCGGTGCTACCGGTGCAGCACCGAGCTGACCGTCGACACGGTCACCAGCGACCGCATCGTGCCCGGCGCCGAGGGCGGCACCTACCGGCGCGACAACATCCGGCCCGCGTGCGGGCCGTGCAACACCTCCACCGGCGGCGCGCTGGGCGCGGCCCGCCGCGACGGGCGCCCCATCAGGCCGGACCTGCCGCCGGTGCTGGCCCGGCTGCTGGCCGAGGTGCGCTGCCACCCCACACAGGTCAGGGTCCTCGGCCGCGACCGGGCCGAGCTGGTGGCCGAGCTGGCGAGCCGCGGCCTGGTGGTCGTCGAGGGCGGCACGCTCCGCATGGTCGTCCGCCCGGCCCGGACGGAGGTCGCAGCGTGAAGACGTTCGTCACGATGCTCGCCCTGATGGCGCTGCCGGTCGCCGAGTGGGTTGACGACCTCACCCGGTCCGAGCGCGTGCACCGCGCGCTGCTCGCCCTGGTCGTCACCGCGTGCGCGGTCGCCCTGCTCGTCGGCTGCCGCGCGCCCGGGGACACCCGGCCCGGCTCGCCGGTGGAGATCGACGTCCCGGCCGAGGTGCACGTCACCACGGAGCAGACCTCGGCGGTGATCGTCCGATGACGGAGTTCTTCCCCGCCTTCCGGCCCTCCGAGCTGGAGAACGACGCGGCCGACATGAGCCGGCGCGCGAAGACGGTGCTGACCCGGGCCGGGCTGCTGGTCGAGTTCCGGCCGCACCGCGTCACCGTCGAGCGGTTCGCGTCCATCAAACCCGGCCGCGGCTACGCCGTGTCCACCGTGGACGTGGCCGAGGTGACCGAGCGGGACAGCGGGCCCGCGCACGTGGTGCTGTTCGACACCGGCGACCGGTTCGCCGTGGCCAACTTCGTCGGCGCGGTGGCCCAGCTCCGCGGGCGGCTCGACCACGGCCGGTGGCTGTGGACGACGCGCGCCACGCGGACCCGCTCGAACGGCTCGCGGGTGATCACGCTGGCCGTGCGCGACGAGGACCAGGCCGCCGCGCGCGGCCCGCTCGCGCCCCTGGAACGGGAGTGGGCGGTGCGGCACCCGAAGGCGAGCATCGTCCCGCAGTCCGCGTGGGCCGCGCTCTACACCCTGGTCCACCTGCCGGGCGCCGTGCTCATCACGCGCGGCCCCGGCGAGGTCGAGTGGGTACCGGAGGTGGCGTGCGTGTGCGGCGACCGCGGGCGCGAGCCGAACGGCACCGGGCACTACCAGGGCTGCCCGGAGCAGCGCCGGCCCGACTGCCCCGGCGACGCCGAGGTGATCCTGGAGACGCTGACCCCGAGCGCCGGCTACCTGGCGTCGTGCGACCACTGCCAGTGGCAGGGGACGATCCGGGGTCTGCGTGTCGACGCGGTCTTGGACCGGGACGCGCACAACGCGGCCGCCGACGAGTGCGATGGGGGCAGCGATGGCTGACCACGGCGCCCGTCGGCGACACCACCCGGGCCGGCCGGGGCGGGCGGTGCACCACCACTGCCCGCCGTGCGGCAAGGCTGCGTTCGAGTCCCGCAGCGACGCCAAGGGGTTCGCCAAGCGGGCGCACCCCGGCGACTCCTTGATCGCCTACCGGTGCCCGGCCAATGACCAGTTCTGGCACAACGGCCAACCGAAACGAGGTGACGACGAGTCGTGAACGACGACACCAACAGCCTGTTCGGCGAGCTGCCGGCCACCGTGCCGGCGGCCCCGCCGACCACCTCGGGCGCCCGCCGCCGCGCCCGGAACGCCACCGCCGTCCGGCACGGCGCGCACCCGCTCACCGTGGCGCTCGGCTACACCATCCCGCTGCACCCGGACGCGGCGGACGCCGACGGCCCGCGGTGCGGCAGCTGCCGGCACCGCGTGAGGGTCGGTGGCGGGGACCGCACGTGGCCGAAGTGCTCCGCCGGCGGTGGCCAGGGGTGGCCGCGCGCCACGCACGGCGCTGCCACCGACGTGCTCGCGTCCTGGCCTGCCTGCACCGACTACCAGCCCAAGGGGGACCGGTGACCACGCTTCGCGTGCTGTCCTACGGCGGCGGTGTCCAGTCCACCGCGATGCTCGTGCTCGCCGCGACCGGCCGACTCGACATCGACGCCGCCCTGTTCGCCAACGTCGGTGACGACAGCGAGCACCCCGCCACCCTGGAGTACGTCCGCAACATCGCCGTGCCGTGGGCCGCCGAGCGCGGCATTACCGTCCACGTCCTCGACCGCATGGTCAAGCACCGCGGCACCACCACCGAGGTGCGGGAGACGCTGTGGCAGCGGCTCACCCGGCCCGAGTCGCGGTCCCTGCCCATCCCGGTGCGCATGTCCAACGGCGCGCCGGGGACGCGGAGCTGCACCGCCGACTTCAAGATCCGCGTAGTCGGCCGCTGGCTCAAGGAGCACGGGGCCAGCGAGGCGAACCCGGCCACAGTGAATATCGGCATCAGCGTGGACGAGATCCAGCGCGCCAACACCCGCCGGATCGAACCGCACGAGCGGATCTCCTACCCGCTGCTCGACCTGGGGATGAGGCGTACCGACTGCGCCAGGCTCATCCAGGACGCCGGCCTGCCGGTGCCGCCGAAGTCCTCGTGCTTCTTCTGCCCGTTCCACCGGCCGACCGTGTGGGCGGCCATGCGCGCGGAGGAACCGGAGCTGTTCGAGCGCTCCGCCCAGCTGGAGGACTTGCTCAACGAGCGCCGGGAAGCGCTGGGCAAGGACCGCGTGTACCTGACTCGGTTCAACAAGCCGCTGCGCCACGTCGTGGACGAGGGCGTGCAGCTGCTCCCGCTGGCCGACGACGGAGACGGAAGCTGCGACTCCGGGTGGTGCATGACGTGACCGTCGTGTTGGATCTGTTCGCCGGCCCCGGCGGCTGGGACACCGGCCTGCGCCTGGCGGGCTACACCGGGCACCTGCTCGGCATCGAGCTGAACGAGGCCGCGTGCCGGACCGCGGTCGCGGCCGGGCACCCGCGGGTCATGGCCGACGTCGCCGAGTTCCCGCTCGGCGGCCTCGCCGGGACCGTTGAGGGCGTGGTGGCCTCGCCGCCGTGCCGGGACTGGTCGATCACCGGCACGGGCGCCGGCGAGTCGGGCCGGACCGGGCACCTGATCAACCAGCCGTTGCGCTGGGTGCTCGGGCTGCGGCCGGTGTGGACGGCGTGGGAGTGCACGCCCAACCGGGCGGTGCTGGCCCGGTTCGACCGCGACGCCAGGGTGTTGCACGCCCACGGCTACCGCGTCTGGTCCGGCGTGCTGTCCGCGCTGGACTACGGCGTGCCCTCCAGCCGGCGCCGCGCGTTCCTGATGGCCCGCCGCGGCGCGCCGGTGGCGCCGCCGGTGCCGACCCACGCGGTGCCGCGCTCGATGCGCGACGCGCTCGGGTGGGATGGCGCCGAGCTGGTGTCGAACTACGGCACCGGCGGCGACCCCCAGCGCCGCGGCCGGCGCCCGATGGACCGGCCGGCGTTCACCATGACCGGCCGGTGCTGCCGCAACCGCTGGTCCTGGCCCGACGGCACCACCCGCACCCTCACCCCGACCGAGGGCCGCGGTGTTGCAGAGCTTCCCCGCGGACTACCCGTGGCAGGGCGGCTCGACGGCCGTACAGCAGCAGATCGGCGACGCCGTGCCGCCGCTGCTGGCCCGCGCCGTGGTCGACGCGCTCGGGGTGACCGGTGCCCGCTGACCAGGTCGACACCTGCGAGCTGTCGTGGAACGGGCAGACGGTGTTTTGCGCCGGCTTCCGCGACGGCTTGCCGGTGTTCGGGTGGCGCCGGGCACCGGCCGGGCTCGCCACCCGGCGGCAGCTCCGCGCGCTCGACCTGTCCGAGGCCGGGCTCGACCCGGTGGCGCTGCTCGTCTACCGCCACCGCCGGCCGTTCCGGCACGAGGAGGTCGCCGAGCTGTTCCTCGTCGCCGACGCGCGGCCGGTGCAGCCGATGACCCCGGGCCGGTGGCGGCAGCACGACGCCATGATGCGCGCCCGCCGCACGTGCCGCACGTGCCGCCAGGTCGTGGACCACTGCGTGCGTGGTCCGAAGAAACAGTGTTCTACCTGCTACGACGTTGAAGGGATCGCAGCATGACGACTGCACCTCTCGCCGCGGTTCCCCCGGAGCTGACCCGCGAGCTGATGACCGTGCTGGACCGGCACGGCTACCGCATGGCCGACACGTGCGGCATCAAGGAGACCGAGCGCATCCTCGGGCGCATCCGGCGTGCTGCCGCCGAGTTCGTCAACGCGTTCACGGACGTCCCGCCGTTCGAGGGCGCGGTCGCGGCGCCGGTCGACCAGCCGGGCGGGCCCGGCGTGCAGCTGGTACACGAGTTCACGCTCGACGACCTGCTCGCGTGTGTGGCTCACCGCACGGTCTCGGGCCGCATGGTGTTGGTGCGGTTCCGGATCGGACACCAGCACCTGGGCACCGTCCCGCACGGGGCCGTGCGGTGGGCCGCGTGGCTCGCGCTGGACTCGGATGCGGTCGAGGTGGCCGGCAGTGGGCCGGGCGCGGTCTGGTTCACCGAGGCGCTTCAGCGGGAGATCGACGAGCAGCGGCGGGCGACCGCCGTGCCACCGGAGAGGACGCGCACCAACCCATGACCCAGAACAACGGGGTCACGCCGAGTCCGGAGGGCGGTTCCCCCGCCCTCCGGTCCTCGGAGGACATCAGCGCCGAGGTGGCACTCGCGCACCGGCGTGCCGCCGAGTGGGACGGCGTGCGCGGCGAGCTGATGGCCACATACGCCGAGTGGGGCGACCTGCTCGAGCGGTGGAACCGCGGCGCCTACCCGGGCAGCGACGAGGAGTTCGAGGCCGAGTGCCGCGACTACCTCGAGCAGTCCGTCGTGCTGGGGGAGGCGTGCGACCGGGACGGCCTCGAGCAGCTCGCGGTGCTGATGGCTCGCGCGGCCGCGGGCTACCGGGCCGAGGACCGCGCCGAGGGCCAGGGCGACGAGCAGGACGAGGGGGTCGGGGACTGATGGCGCGCGAGTACGCGCAGATCGTTACCGCGATCTGGCGGGACCGCGACTTCCGGGTGCTGCCGGCGGCCGATCAGCGGCTGTATCTGCTGGTGGTGACGCAGCCGGACATCACGGCCGCGGGCACGCTGCCGCTGACCGTGGCCCGGTGGGCGTCGCTGGCCCCGGACACCGCCCCGGACGACGTCCGCGCGTCGCTGGACCGGCTCGCGCTGGCCCGGTTCGTCGGCATGGACCACACCACCGAGGAACTGCTCGTGCGCTCGTTCGTGCGCTGGGACAAGGGCTGGACCAACTCCAAGCGCAGGCCCGTGATCCTGCGGTCGGCGGCCGAGCTGGTGTCGCCGACGCTCGCGCGGATGCTCGCCGAGGAGTTCCGGGCGCTGGGCCTGCCGACCAATGCCCTATCCGATGCCCTATCGGAAGGGGTATCGGGTGGGGGTTCCGAGGGGTCCGCCGCAGTCCCTTTGGAGGGAGGTTTGCCGACACTTCCGGAAGTGTCGGCCCTGCACCTGGCACCGTCCACTAGAGACTATGCGTTTTCGCAGGTGGATAGCCTATCGGGTAGCCCATCGGATGCGGCATCAGCTACGGCATCGGCTTCTGACGGGGTTGTGGTTGGTAAGTTGAGTGGTAGAGATCCACATCCCTCAACCCACACTCCCGCCGCCTCCGGCCGCGACGCCGCCCGGGGCGGCTCAACCCGGAAGCGGGCGGCCAAGCGAGCGCACCGGCTGCCCACGGACTGGCGACCGAACGAGGAACACGCCAAGAGGGCCACGGCCCGCGGGCTGGACCTGGCGGCGCAGGCCGAGCTGTTCCGGCTGCACGCCGAGACGCACGAGCGCACCGCGAAGAACTGGAACAGCGCGTTCACCATGTGGCTGACCAAGGCCCGGGAGTTCGACCGCGGCAACCACCACCAGGCGCAGCCCGCCGCCGCGCCGGCGCCCCAGCTGGACACCCGGGACACCGCCCGCGAGTGGCTGCTCGGCGAGCACGCCGCCGGCCGCACCTCGGTGATCGAGCGCGCCACCGGACTCCGGTACGAGCGGCCCGACCTGCCCGACGACGTGTCGGGCCGCGACGCCATCGAGCGCTGGTCGCTCGAGCACCGGCAGGCGTGGATCACCACCCACCACCAGACCATTATCGACCGACTCACGACGAGGACCGCATGACCGCCCCCGTGACCGACCCGCTTCGGCCCCTCGAGGCCGAGACCTACCTCGTGACCCTGCTGACGCCGGTCACCCGCCGCGCCCTGCGTGACGAGGCGCTCACCCAGGTTGACCCCGGCTGCTTCGCCGACCCGATGTTCGAGCACATGTGGCGGGCGGCCCGCGCGCTGCGCGACGACGACCGCGCCATCAACGTCCGCAACCTGCTCGGGCGGATGCGCGACGACCTGCCCCAGCGCAGCCCCCGCGACCACGCCTCGGTGCAGCGCGCCGCGAGGTGGTTCGAAGGGCACGCCGGCCACGTGCCCGAGGTGGGCCCGTTCGGCGAGCACATCGCCACCGTCACCCGGTGCGGCCGGCTGCGCCGCCTGGTCGAGGTGCTCGACAGCGTGCGCGCCCAAGCGCTCGAGGCCGACGACCCGGCGCAGGCCCTGACCCTGGCCTACGAGCAGCTCGGCAAGCTCGACCAGGCCGACGACGACGAGCACGTGCACAGCTACGCCGACCTGCTCGACCAGTTCCTCGAGGCCCAGCGGACGCCCGACGACGCGTTCATCGTGCCGACCCCGTGGACCGACCTCAACGGCCTGCTGCTCGGCGGGCTGCGCGCGGGCCGGATGTACGTGGTAGGCGGCCGGCCCGGCGACGGCAAGAGCATCTCGGTGTTGCAGATGGCGCACCGCTGCGCCGAGCTCGGCCACGCCGGGTTGGTCCTCAGCGCCGAGATGGGCGCGCCCGAGGTGACCGACCGCATGGTGTCGTCCGGCGCGGTGGTCGAGCAGTCGCAGATCACCCGCCGCCGCCTCGACGACGACGGGTGGAACCGGATCGGCGAGTACTACAACCGGGCCCGCAGCCTGCCCATCACCGTGGTGGACAAGCCGAACCTCACCCTGCCGTACATCAAGTCCGTGGCCCGCGAAGCCAAGCGCCGCAACAACATCCGCTTCATGGCCGTGGACTACTTGCAGCTCGTCGGCAGCGACAGCCGCGGCCAGCAGCGCGAGCAGGAAGTCGCCGCCATCTCCCGCGGGCTCAAGCAGTTGAGCAGGGAGCTGGACATCGTCGTGCTGGTGGCCGCCCAGCTCAACCGCGAGAACGTGCGCGCCGAGCGCCGCCCCAAGGCGTCCGACCTGCGCGAGTCCGGCGGCATCGAAGCGGACGCCGACGTGATCATCCTGCACCACCGGCCCCTGATCGAAGAGGGCGACCTCAAGGGCCAGCCCGGCTACACCGTGGTGCTCTACGTGGACAAGAACCGCATCGGCCGGACCGGGTTCGTCGAACTGGACTGGCGCGCCCACTACGCCACCCTCGGCAGCACCCGCCAGCACGCCCCGATCGGGGGTGCCTGAGATGGCCTGCATCTGCCGCAACGGCTGGACCAACACCGCGTGCCACGAGCACGGGGTTGACGCCCAGGACCACACCACCGCCGCCGAACAGCGCGACATCGACAACGCGTGGGGAGACCACGACCGATGACCACCCGCGACATCATCGCCGCGATCGACGCCGCGACCGGGTGCCAGCAGTGCACCGGCCCGCTCGGCGACTCGCCCTCAGCGGACTTCTGCTCGGCGACGTGCCAGGCCGACTGGTCGGCCGCACGCACCACGCCGCTCGATGGCTACGTCGAGCCCGACGACCTGCCCGCCCACGTCGCCAACACCGTCGAGCTGCACAGCGCCGAGACGTGCACGCTCTGCGCCGAGGGCGCCCCGGCCGCGCACCGGTGGCTGCCCGACACGATGTGGGGCTCGCTCGTGGCACGTGCCGCGCAGTTCCGGGGGTCACCGTTCCCCGAGGTCGACGACGTCGACACCGTCCGCATCCGCCCCGGCACCAACCCGTTCGCCGACAGGCTGCGCGCCACCCTGGACGCTGCCATGCTCGAGCGCGGTCGGTGGTGGGAGGCGTCCAACGTGGTCCGCGTGTGGCCCGGAATCGCCACGATCCGCGACGACGTGTTCGAGGTGTCGACGCCGTTCGGGTCGGACGCCTCGCCCGCCGAGCAGCTGGCGACCCTGATCAACCGCGGCCAGGTGTTCACCGCCCCGGCCGGCACGCCGCCGCCTGACGGGGAACCGGGTGAGCCGTGGGTGCCGGCCGAGCTGTGGGAGCGGTCGCGCGTTCCGTGGCCCACGTTCCGCCTGACCGGGCAACCGGCGGTGCCGCTGGCACTCGTCGTCGACGAGCTGCCGCGCGCGAACTTCGAGGTGCGCAGCGACGGCAGCATGAGCGTGGTCAGCGTCGCCCCGGGGATCGCGCTCGCCGAGCTGCGCCACCCGGACGGCGAGACCGTGCGCGTGGTCGGCGTCGACCCGTCCGGCCACGTCATCGTGAGCGCCGGCCCGCACCACGTGGTGTGCACCGAGCACGTCGTCGATAGCCGCCAGGCCGTGCCGGACGTCATGCCCTTCGAGGAGCACCTCGGCGCGGGCTTCGCCCGGTTCGCCGACCGCGTCGAGGCCACGGCCCGCGTCATCGGGCCGGTGATGGCCGACGCGTTCCGGATGGCCGTGCGTGCCCTGGACCAACTCGCCCCGCTGCTGCACGACCAGCCCCCGACCGAGCCGCGCGCCCGCGCCCTGTGGCTGCGCCAGCACCGCGGCACCGGCCCCCAGCGCCAGCAGCGCGCACCGCGCACCATCAACGCCCGGAGGTCCCGTTGACCGCCCCCATCGTCGCCGTGCGCCCCGCGCGCGGCCGGATCGTCCACCTGCACCAGGCCGACTACCAGCCCGGCGAGCGCACCCGCCCCGACCCGGAGAAGCACGCGATGTGCGGCGCCGCGATCTGGCCCAACGGCGTCCCGCAGCGCGAGTACGTCAAGACCCCGCTCGCCGCCGCGCTCGAGTGGACCAGCCTCGAGCCGTCCGACACCGACCCCCGGCCCGCGTGGGGCTGGTGCCGGCCGTGCATCGGCCACGCCGTCGTGTCCACGGGCATGGCCCGCGCGTCCCTGCTGGCCGTGGTCCGGGCCGCCGGGCCCGCGGGTGACGGCTGGTGGGACCTGCGGGACGGCCACGGGCGCCCGCTGCCGGACGCCAGCGGCGCGCTGACGGTCACCGACCCCGGCGGTGACCGGTGATCTTCTGCGAACTCCCGGGGTGCACCAACCCCGAGCCCGTGCCGGGCAACAGCCGGGTGTGCGACCTGTGCCGCGAGAAGCTGCACGAGCGGCTGCGGTGGGTCGAGTACTTCGCCGCGCACCTCACCCCGGTGCGCGGCACCCGCCCGCAGCTGGTCGCCACCGCGAGCGGGTTCGAGTCCGCCAGCCCGGCCGATGACCACGTGCTCGCCATGCTCGACCGCCGGTCGTCCGCCGTTGGCGTGGGCCGCACCCACACCGGCCCCGAGGACGCCGAGCACCCGCCGCTGTCCGTGCCCGCCGTGCTCGGCGGCTGGGCCCAGCAGGTCTGGGAGGCGCGCACCCCCGAGAGCCTCAGGCACCTCATCGGCCCGCCCCAGACCGTGCGCGACGCCGTGTCCCTGCTGCTCACCTCCCTGGGGTGGATCGGAGAGCAGGACTGGGCCGACGACTTCGCCGAGGAGGTCGGCGACCTCTACCGGCAGCTGGCCGCCGCCACCGGCGAGGCACCGCCCAAGCCGGTCGCAACCTGCACCCACCGCGACGGCCCGCCGCCCGCCGAGGGTGACGTCGACGAGCGGCCCGAGTGCGGTGCCGGCGTCGTCGTCCGCGAGCGCACCGACGACGAGTCGCGCGGCCCGCGGCCTGTCGGGGCTCGCTGCCTCGCTGGCCACTCCTACACTGGCTTTCAGCTGCTCAAGCTGGTCAAGGAGGCCCGATGATCGCCCGCCGCGTCCGCATCACCGCCGCTGAGCGGCTGCCCACCCACCGCGTCTCCGGCCCCGAGCTGATGCTTTTGCTCACGGCCGAGGCCGACCGCACCGGAGACGACCGGCTGCGCGTGCAGCTCGACACACTCAGGCAGTGGCGCCGCCGGCGCGGCTGGACCGGGCCCGGCTACGACCCGGCCACGGTGGTCGAGTACATCACCAACCGCGGCACCCGCGGCCAGCGGAAGACGGTCCCCGCGTGACCGCGTTCCCGGTACGGCTCTACGGCGGCCCAAGACACGGGACGACCATGGACGTTCCACCCGGCCCCGAAGACCCGACCGCGCCGCCGTCGATGCTGCTGTTCAGGCGCCCGGAGGTGGTCCCGTTCAGCTTCCACGCGTTCGACCCTGACGCACCGATTCAACCGCTGCCCGCGCCGGACCCGGACCGCTACGAGCGGGAGAACGACATCGGCACCGACGGCCGATGGGCCTACTGGTACGCGCCGACCGACCAGCAGAGTTGACGCTGATCAACTGACGTGTCACGATCTGCACGCGGAGCTATGCCCAGAGCCCCCGAGACCACCCGGTCCCGGGGGTTTTGTGCTGTCCAGGGGTCACGGTGGCCGACACGCCGCCCCGCACTACCCGATGACGACCGGCGGGCAGCCGGACGCGACGGGCACCGCGGCCCCTGCCCCAGACGAACGGAGCCCTCACCCATGAGCACCGGGTACATCCCCGTCCGCGTTCGCGTCGGCGACGGCACCGAGACCATCGTCGGCAGCGTGCGTGCCGAGCCCATCACCCCCGGCCCGCTGCCCGCGTCCGGTCCGGTCCGTGTGCGGATCGCCGGGGGCTCGCTCGCCGTCGCCGAGCTGCTCGAGCAGGCCGCCACCGAGCTGCGCCGCCGCCACGCGCAGGACACCGCCGGGTTCACCGGCGAGACCGTGCTCGTCGTCAGCAGCCTCAAGGAACGGCGCCGCTACACCGAGGCCCACCCGGACCGCTGGACCTGGGTGGTTGTCATCGGCGTCTCTTCGCTGTCTGACCTCGAGGGGCTGCGCGTGCACAGCGTGGACGTCACCGACACCGTGAACCAGGCCGCCGCTGCCGAGGCGCTCGAGGTGCTGCACAAGGGCATGGACTTCACGCCCTACAGCAACCGCTACGTGCGCTACCTGCACGACGTCGGCGCGGGCGGCGCGTGACCGGCCAATGGGCCGGCAGCACCAGCCGCGACGACCTCCCGCCCGACTGGCCGGCCCGCCGCAACGCGGTGCGACACCGCGCCGGCGACCGGTGCGAACGGCGCGGCCGTACCGGCACCCGCTGCCACCGCGCCGGTAGCGAGTGCGACCACATCACGCCCCGATGGCTCGGCGGCAGCCACGACCCGGACAACCTCCAGTGGCTGTGCACGCCGTGCCACACCCGCAAGACCACCGCCGAGGCCGCACAGGCACGCGCCGCGATCAGGGCGCGCCGGTTCCGCAAACCCGAGCCCCACCCGGGCCGCATCATCAGGGAGTGACCATGCCGCACCAGGTCAAGTTGCTGCGCCGGATGGGACAGAACCCGGCCGGCAGCATCCGCACCTACCGCGACAGCGAGGCCGAGTGGCTCGTCAACAGCGGCCACGCCGAGTACGTCGGCAGCGTCACCCACCGGGAGCCCGAGCCGCCCGCGCACACCGCGCCCGAGGAACAGGGCGACGACCAGCGCCCGCCCGCGCCGGACCTCGCCACCCTCAAGGCCCAGGCCGGCGCGCTCGGTCTGCCGACCTACGGCACCAAGGCCCAGCTCGCCGACCGCATCGAGCAGCACAAGGCCACGCTCGAGCAGCCCGACGACGAGCTCGAGGACGACCTCGACGGGGACGATGAGGACGACGAGTGATCGGCTGGCCCAAGACGGCCGAGGCGGCGCAGCAGTACGCCGCTGAGCTGGCCAGCCGCGTGCTGTGGCTTGAGCTCGAGCACCTGGTTGACCAGCTCGACCGGCCCGCCGACGAGCGGGCCCGCCGGTTCTGGTTCAACCAGATCCCGTCGGAAAAAAGTCGGCCCAGGGGGTTGACAAATCGCAGGGGTGGGGGGTGGCTCCCCTTCCGGTCCGCAGGGGTACCGGGAGTCATACCGGATGCACGCACTCCCAGGTTTTGAAGCCCCGCTCTGACCTGCCGAAACAGTGCATTTCCGCAGGTCGCAGGCTCGCCGCGAGCTCGCGCACGGGTCGCGGAACCCCCTTTTAGTCCACTGTGGACCCCGTTCAAAATGCGTTGACCAGGCATTTTGTGCCGATTTTGTCACCTGACCCGCCCGGGTCTGGACCTGAGGGGGTGGATCGTGGGCGTTCGTGGACCGCTCGGCAAGCGCTCCGAGGCGCAGGCCGGCCACCGCACCAAGGCCGAAAAGGCAGCCGTCGACAAGGTCGTTGTCGAAACCGACGAGCCGATCGAGCGGCCCGCCCCGATGGGCACGTGGCACCAGATCGCCAAGGACTGGTACCTCTCGCTGCACACCAGCGGGCAGGGCAAGTTCATGGAGCCCAGCGACTGGCAGGCCGCCACGTTCGTCGCCGAGTACATGACGAAGCTGCTCGAGGACGACAAGTTCAACGCCCGCGGCTTCGCCGCCATCTGGTCGGCGATGAACGACCTGCTGACCACCGAGGGCGCCCGCCGCAGGGTCAAGTTGGAGATCTCCCGCCGCACGCCGGGCGAGGCGCACCCGGACGTGCCGAACCTCGATGACTACCGCGACCTCGGCTGAGCCGTCGTCGCTGGTCATCACCCCCCACCACATCGGCCCCACCTGGCAGCGCGGCGACGACGGGCGGTTCGTGCTGCCCGAGTACACCCTCGGGTGGCAGCAACTCGCCTGGTGTCGAGCGCACCTCAAGCACGGTGACGGGCGCCCGTGGACGTTCACCCGGGAGCAGGCCCGATGGTGGTTGTGGTGGTGGGCGGTCGACGAACACGGGAAATTCCTTTACACACAAGGGGTTTTGCAGCGGCTCAAGGGATGGGGTAAGGACCCGGTGGGCTCGGTGCTGGCGGCCGTCGAGCTTGTCGGCCCGTCCCGGCCGGACCTGAACGGGCCCACGTTCCGAGACCCGTCCGGCAGGGAGCACCCCGGCGCGAAGCCGCACCCCGAAGCCTGGGTCCAGGTCGCGGCGGTGACCAAGCGGCAGACCAAGAACACGCTGCGGCTGTTTCCGCAGCTGTTCACCAAGGCCACGATCGCGAAGTACGGCCTCGAGATCCACCAAGGCCAGATCACGGCCAACGGCGGCGCGCAACTGCTCGAGGCGGTGACGTCCAACCCCGACGCGCTTGAGGGTGCACGGTGCACATTCCCGCTGAAGAACGAGACGCACCGCTGGCGGGAGGCGAACCGCGGGCACGACATGGCCGAGGTGATCGACAACAACTCGACCAAGTCGGCCGACGGCAGCTCGAGGCCGCTCGCGATCACCAACGCCTACGACCCGGCCGAGGACAGCGTCGCGCAGCGGGAGCGCGAGGCGTACGAGGAGATCGCGGCCGGCCACTCCCGGGCGACCGGGTTCATGTACGACAGCCTCGAGGCGCCGCCCGACGCGCCGTTGACCGCCGAGGCCGCGCCCGCGGTGCTCGAGGCCGTGCGGGGCGACGCGGTGTGGCTGCCGATCCCGCGCATGGTCAACCGGATCATGATGGGCACGGTGGCTCCGTCCCGGGCCCGGCGGTTCTGGTACAACCAGATCGAGACCGCCGAGGACGCGTGGGCGGACTGGAAAGACTGGGAGCTGTGCCGCGCGCCGGACGGCGTCGAGCTGCTCCCGGGTGACGAGATCACGCTGTTCCTGGACTGCTCCAAGAGCAACGACGCCACCGCGCTGGTGGGCTGCCGGATCTCCGATGGCCTGGTCGTGGTGTTCGGGATGTGGAAGCGCCCGCCCGGCCGCCGCGGCTTCGGATGGCTCGCACCGCGGGGTGCTGTCGAGGCCCGGGTCGATGCCGTGTTCGAGGACTACAGCGTGCTCGGCTTCTTCGCCGACCCGTCGCACACCCTCGACGACGAGACCCAGGACCGCTACTGGGACAACGTCCTTGACCGGCTGCACCGCCGCTACCACGACCGGCTGAAGGTGTGGGCGACCCGGGGCGGCAGCGGCGGTCAGGCGCACTCGGTGATGTGGGACATGACCGCGCCGTCCCGCGTCGAGCAGTTCACCGACGCGGCGATGCTGACCGCCGAGGAGATCGAGCAGCACGAGGTGCTGCACGACGGGGACGCGCGGCTACGACTGCACGTGCGCAACGCGCGCAACTACCCGAACAAGTACGGCACCTCGATGTGGAAGGGCGCCAAGGACGGGCCGAAGAAGATCGACCTCGCGGTTGCGATGGTCGGCGCGCGGATGGTCCGACGGCTCTACCTGAACCGGATCCCGAGCGAGAAGAACACCGAGGGCGGCCAGATCTGGGGCCGCTGACGAGAGGGGGTGCCGCGCCGTGGTGATGGGAAAGGACGACGTCAAGGAGCTGGTCGTCAAGGAGCTGCACCCGATCTGGCGCAAGGAACAGGAACGCGTCGAGCGGATCGACAAGTGGCACAGCGGCGACAACGAGGACATCGTCATCCCGCGCGGCAGCTCCCGGGAGCACCGGGAGCTGCGCGAGATCTCCAAGTCACCGTGGTTGCGTCTGGTCGTCAACAGCGTGGTGCAGGGCCTGTTCGTCGACTCGTACCGGTCGCCGCTGCACCCGCCCGGCAAGGACGGCGAGGTGCCCACCGGCCCGTGGTACACGTGGCGAGCCAACCGGATGCCTGTGCGGCAGATCGCGCTGCACCGCGCCGCGGTCGCCTACTCCCACGCCTACACCTTCCTGCTGCCCGGCGTGGTCGGCGAGCGGCGCACCGCGTCCATCAAGACGCGGTCGCCCAAGTGCATGGTCGCGGTGTACGGCGACCCGGGTAACGACGAGTGGCCGCTCTACGCGCTCGACGTGGACAAGCAGCCCGGCGGCAAGCAGATGCTCCAGTTCGTCGACGAGGAGGCCGTGCACTTCCTGTCGTGCGACACCGACGGCGGCAAGGTCGAGTACATCGAGTACCGGGAGCACGACATCGGGCTGTGCCCGGTGGTGCGCTACGCCGCCCAGCTCGACACCGAAGGAGCCGCTACCGGTGAGGTGACGCCGTACATCGGCAACGCCAAGCGCATCGACAAGTCCACGTACGACCGGATGCTGACGCAGCACTGGAACAGCTGGAAGGTGCGCACGGCTACGGGCATGGCCAAGCCGGACACCGAGGCCGAGGCGAACAAGGCCGCGCTGTTGCTGCGGCAAGGGGACCTGCTGGCCAGCACCGACCCGAACACCCGGTTCGGCACGCTCGACGAGACCTCGCTCGAGCCGCTCATCGCGGCCGAGCGGTCCGACATCGAGACGTTGGCCGCGGTGTCGCAGACCCCGTCACACGAGCTGACCGGACAGCTGGTCAACCTCTCTGCGGAGGCGCTGGCCGCCGCGCGCTCCGGGCTGCGGGCCAAGACCTTCGAGTACAAGGTCGGGTTTGGCGAGTCGCACGTGCAGACCCTGCGGCTGTCCGCCTTGATAGAGGGCAACGACGCCGATGCCGCCGACGTGATGGCCCGGGTGACCTGGCAGGACACCGAGGTGCGGTCGCTGGCCCAGGCCGCCGACGCGCTCGGCAAGATCGCCACCATGCTGAAGGTGCCCGTCCAGGCCCTGTGGGGGCTGATCCCCGGCATCGAGAAGACCGACGTGGACGAGTGGGCCAGGCTCGTGCAGGCCGACCCGATGGCGGTGCTGGCCGAGCAACTCGAGCGGCAGGCCGTCGAACAGAACAGGGCCTGACCGTGGCCGGCACCGTCCGCGGGCGGGAGCTGACCGACCAGCAGCGCCGTGATCAGCTCGCGATCCGGGCGCGGATGCTGGCCGACATCATCGAGCTGTGGCAGCTGCTCGATCCCGAGCAGCCCGCCGAGACCACGGCGTCGTGGTTGGGGCAGGCCGTGCCCGCGGTGCTGCGCTACCGCAGCGAGTCGGCACGATCGGCCGCCACGTACTACGACGCGTTCCGGCACGCCGAGACGGGCGCCCGGGACTTCCGCGCCAAACCGGCAGAGGACACCGCCGCCACGCGCGCCCGGCTGACTGCCTCGCTGCTCGTGACCGGCCCGACCGAGATCCGCAAGCGCGTCGCCGCCGGCCAAGAGCCTCACGAAGCTGCGCGGGCCGCGCTGGTGATGGTGTCCGGCGCGACCGGGCGGCACACCCTCGACGGCGGCCGCGACACGGTCGTTGCCGCGGCCAAGACGGACAGGCGGGCGATCGGCTACGCCCGGGTGACCGGCGACGACCCGTGCTGGTTCTGCGCGATGCTGGCCAGCAGGGGCCCCGACTACAAGACGGCGGCCAGCGCCGGAGCGGGCCGCAACCGCTCACGGTCCGGTGAGGAGTTCGCGGGCAGCGGGTCGGCGAGGTTTCACGACCACTGTGCGTGCTCGATCGAGCCGGTGTTCCGCCGTGACGCCGCGTGGCCTGGATCGGGGCGCGAGTTCGAGCAGCTGTGGAAGGACTCGACCAAGGGCAAGGCCGGCGTCGCCGCGGTGAGCGCGTTCCGGGCGGCGATCGCCGAGCGGTCGCGCACGATGCGGGAGCAGGACGAGACGCCCGAACCGGCCCAGCCGCCCACCGTGGTGGTCGACGAGGTGGTTGACGAGCCGTCCGGGCCCGTGCCCGTCGCGGTCGACGACCTGTCGACGCTGTCCGAGGCAGCGCTCGAGAACGCGTTCGCCGACGCCACAGAAGCCGAGGACGCCGAGCAGCTCGACGCGGTGCTCGCCGAGATGAACCGGCGGCACGTGGACGGCGACCCCGGCGAGCAGCCGGTCGACGACGAGGGCCAGGAGCCCGAGGAGGAACCGGCGCCGGACCCCGGCACCGAGGTCGATCCGGAGCAGGCCGCGCAGTGGGAGCGCTACGAGCAACTGGTCTCCGAGGGCTACTCCGACGAGGAAGCGTTCGCCGAGGCGTTCAACCGCGACGCCGAGCAGCTGCGGCGTGACGAGGTGATCGCGAAGCTGCGCGCCGAGGGCTACCAGGGCCGCAACCTCGAGGCGCTCACCCGGGCGGCGTGGCGTGACGAGGTGTACCGGCGCTACCTCGAGGCCGAACAGGACACCCGCGGGCACATGCTCACACGGCAGGCGCAGAGCCGCGGGGTCGACCCGCTGTCGCTGTTCACCGGTCCGGCGCACGTCGCGCGCGCGAACGCGTCCGACGAGCTCAAGGAGTGGTGGGACGGCAACGGGCGACCCACCTACGAGCAGTGGGTCGATATGCTGCTGGGCAAGGTGATCGCGTTCGGCGGGACGGCTGGAGACGGGTGGTTGCGATGACCCCGGCAGGCGAGATGCGCGCGGCGCTGCACGCTGGCCGGCGCGCGGCCGAGACCGGGCAACCACCGGCCAACCCCTACAGCGGCACCGCTGGCGACGCGCGCGAGCGGATGCTCGCCCGCATGTGGCGGATCGGCTACCGGGCCGGCAACCCCGTCCGACTCGAGGACTGACCCCACCCCACGTACGCCGACCGGGTGCCTGATCAGGCGCCCGGTCGGCGTGCGCTGCGCCGGCCCTGCACGTGGCTGGCCCACGTCTCCCCGCCCTGGCGGCGGGGTCCATCACCACACGACGCCCCTGGAGGGCTCATGTCCAGCACCATCCTGCCCCTGCACCCCACGCTGCTCGACCCCCGCACCGGTGAGCCCTTGGAGGCCATCGGCGTGATCAACGGCCGGGTCATCTGGCCGCAGATGGGCGGCGCGCCCGACGACGAGGACGACCCGGACGACGACGAGGACGACGAGGGCCCGGAGCCCGACGACGGCCCCGACGAGGACGAGGACGACCCGGACGACGAGGGCAAGGACGCCCCCAAGGGCAAGCGGGCGCTGCGCAAGAAGAACAGCGAGAACCGCAACCTTCGCAAGCGGCTGACCGCCGCCGAGGAGAAGGCGCGCCGGTGGGACGAGCACGAGGCGTCCCAGAAGACCGACGCGGAGAAGAACGCCGACCGGATCGCCGAACTGGAGAAGTCCGCCGCCGACGCTGTCCGGCTGCGTGTGGCCCTCCGGACGGGCCTCACCGAGCGGCAGGCCGCGCGCCTGGTGGGCACCACCGAGGAGGAGCTCGAGGAGGACGCCGCCGCGTACCTCGCCGAGCTCGGCGGCGAGCAGGACGGCAAGACCGACCGCACCGACAAGGTGAAGAACCGCCCGCGCACCACGCTGAAGGGCGGCAGCAAGCCGGACGACGAGCCGGACGAGACCGACCCCCGCAAGCTCGCCGCGCGCGTGTCGCGCCGCGGCCGGGGCGGGTTCTGACCCCTCACCGCACGGCCACGGGCCCGCGGTTCCCTTTGATCCACAGGAGGCACCCGTGGCCATCACGGTGCAGAAGGCAACCAAGATCGCGCGCACCGCGCTCGGCCTGCTCGAGCGCGAGATCATCGTCACCAACCTGGTGTGGCGCGACGCCGGCGGCGAGTTCGCCGGCGCGCAGGGCGACACGATCACCCTGCGCGTCCCGGCCCGCCTCAAGGCCCGCAAGCGCGCCCTGCGCACCGCGCGCCCGTCGGCGTCCGAGGGCGACGGCATCGTGCAGATGGACGGCCTGAACGAGACCAAGGTCGACGTCTCGCTCGACACGGTCGTCTACTCCGCGGTGCCGGTCACCGACGAGGAGCTGACGCTCGACGTCACCGACTTCTCGGGCCAGGTGGTGCAGCCGCAGCTGCGCGGCGTCGTCGAAGGCGTCGAGGAGGAGCTCATCGCGGAGATGGTCGGCGCGACCTACGCGACCACCATCACCCTCGACGAGACCACCCCGCGCAAGACCCTCAACGCCGCGCGCAAGGCGCTGGACAACGCCAAGGTCCCGGCCACCGACCGGTACGTCCTCATGGGCAGCGACGTGGAGGAGATTTTCCTCAACGACGAGAAGCTCACCCAGGTGGACACCTCCGGGTGGTCGGAGACGCTGCGCGAGGCGGTGATCGGCCGCCTGTCCGGGTTCACCCTGTTCAAGTCGATCGCGCTCCCCGCGGACGTCGCGATCGTGTTCCACAAGACCGCTTTCGTGCTGTCGATGCAGGCCCCCAAGGTCCCGCAGGGCGCGAGCGCGGGCAGCTCGCAGACCTACGAGGGCATGTCGCTGCGCTGGATCCTGGACTACGACTTCCGCAACGCCCAGGACCGCAGCATGGTCGACGTGTTCATCGGCACGAACGCGGTGGTCGACGGCGACCTCAGCAACGAGAAGCAGTCGCTGACCCTCACCGGCGGCCCGACCGGCGGCACCTGGACCGCGACCTACAGCGGACAGACCACCGCGGGCATCGCGCACAACGCCACCACCACCACGGTGCGGACCACGCTCGAGGCGCTGTCCACCGTCGGCGTCGGCAACGTGGCGGTCACCGGCGCCCCCGGCGCGTGGGTGGTCGAGTTCAAGAACGCGCTCGGCGGCGCGAACCTCGCGCAGATGACCGCGTCCGGCGCGTCCCTCACCGGCGGCAGCTCGCCGGCGGTGGCCGTCGCCACCACCACCGCCGGCGGCGCGGCGACTTTCGTCCGCGCCGTCAAGATCGTCCGCGCGGGCTGACACCATGCTGCCCGCACTGGCCACCGTGGCGGCCCTCGAGCGGCGCATCGGGGTTGAGGTCGGCACCCTCGAGGGTGCCGACCTCGGCCGTGCCGAGACCGACCTCGAGGACGCGTCCAACCTCGTGCGGGCCGAGACCGGCAACGACTGGATCGGCGACGACGGCACCCCCGCCGCGCCGGCCCCGCTCGTCACGGTCGTGCTCCGCGCCGCGCGTCGCTGCTACCGCAACCCCGACGAGTTCAGCTCGGAGTCCGAAGAGGGCTACACCTGGCGCCGCGACGAAGACGCGGTCAGCCCCTACCTCACCCAGTCCGAGGTGAGCATCTGCCAGCGCTACGCCGGGGCGTCGTCCGGGCTGCACACCATCGCCACCACCCGCCGCGACCCCCGCCGGCTGCGGTACGACGTGCTGCTGTTGCCCACCTCGCACGGCGGCGACCCGCTTCCCGCCTACGACCCCGACGACGTGGGGTGGTGACCGCGTGAGCCTGCTCGACGAGTCCAACGCCCGGATCACCGTCTACCCGCAGGTGCTGTCCACCGACAGCGACGGCAACCCGGTGTGGGTGCCCAGCATCGACGGGGTGCCGCTCGAGGTCATGGTGTGGCCGCTCGACGCCGCCGAGTCGTCCGCGTTGTCGCGGGAGCCCGGGGAGGCGTATCGGGTGCGCCCGGCACGCGGTCAGCCGGTGCCGGTCGGCGCGTTCGCGGCGGTCATGTGGGGCGGCCGCGAGTGGGACGTGCACGGCGAGATCACCCCGCACAGCCGCGGCCGGGCAACCCGCCGAGTCACGTTCGTCATCCGGCCGCGCACCAAGCGGCCCGGCGACGGGGGAGAGGAGTAGCAGTGGCGTTCGTCTACCACGATGCGGCGGAGAAGATCGCGCACCTCGACGGCGTGACGGCTGCGGTCGTCGAAGCGGCCGGGCCGACTCTGCGCAGGGCGCGCGCCCTGCTCGCCGAGCACACCACCGACGACGACGGCGAGCACCACGAGGTGGTGCTCAGGCTCGGTCAGAAGACCGACGCGTTCGTTGACCTGATCGGGCCCGCCCCGGTCGCGCTGGAAATCGGGCACGTCACCCCGAAGGGGAAGATGGTCGAGGGCCGGCACATCCTCAAGCGCGCCCTCGGCGAGTAGGCGCGGTGCTTACCGTTCCCCGGGCGCAGCCGGTCGTGCTCGAGCTGCTGCGCACCGCCCACCCGGGCGTGACGATTCATTCCAGGCTGGACCCGGACGCGCTGGCCAAGCTGCCCTACGTGCTGGCGCGGTTCGGTGAGCGGCAGATCCACCATGCGCGGTTGCGGCTGGTGTCCCCGCTGACCTTGTACGTGATGGTCCGCGGGGACGACGCCGCCGCGGACACCCTCTCGGCCGCGCTCTACCAGACGTTGGAGACCGCGGCCGGTCTCAAGACCCCTATCGGGTCCCCGCCCGCCTACCTCGGCGCGTTCGAGGTGCGGGCGTGGCCGGCGGACTCGCCGCTACCCGGCCAACCCTCCGGCATCACCCGCCAGGAGGCCACCTACCTCGTGGGCATCCGACCGGCGTCGGTCACGCCCTGACCATCCATAGTGGAGGGACACATGGCGGAAAACGACGCCGCCGTCAAGGATCTGGGTAACGCCTACATCTTCCTCGGTGAGGTCGGCGCGCCCGACCCGACCGTTGCGGAGATCCAGGGGTTCGACCCGGCCACGTTCGGCGCGGAACAGCAGACCCTGACCGTCACCGGCGGCCCGACCGGCGGTGACCTCACGCTCACCGCAATGGGCGGCACCACCGGTGACATCGCGTACGACGCGACCGCGGCGCAGATTCAGGCCGCGCTGGTCGCGCTGCCGGCCATCGGCGCGGGCGACGTGGTGGTTACCGGCGGCCCGCTGCCCGCGACCCCGGTGGTGGTGACCTGGACCGGCCGGTACCAGGGGGCGGCGCAGACGCTGATCACCGTGGACGACTCCGGGCTCACCGGCGGCACCACCCCCGAGGCGACGGTCGCCCGGACCCGGGTCGCCAGCGGGCTGATCCCCGGCGGGCACACCAGCTTGGACAACGACTTCAGCCCGTTCTACGAGGGCGGGGAACGCACGGTCAGGGGGAGCAGGCAGAACCCCAACCTGAAGGAGCAGGTCGCGACCGCGCGCGAGGGTGTCGACGTCTCGCTGATCCAGGTCGACAACGAGACGCTGCTGCTGTTCTACGGCGGTGGCAGCGCGAGCGAGGCGGGCAAGTTCCAGCTGCCGAACACCTCGGCGCCGATCGAGCGTTCGTTGCTGATCGTCTACCTGGCCGACGGCGCGCCGGTGGCCCGCTGGTGGCCCAAGGTCAGCATCGGCCGTACCGGCGCGGTGCGCGACGCCAAGGGCGGCTGGCTGGAGTTCCCGATCCGGATCACCTACCTGGACCTGACCGGCCGCGCGCCGGCGCTCTACGGCGGGCAGATCGAGGACGACACCCCCTGATCGGGGCGCGTCCACAGCAGACCCCGAGGGTCGGTGCCTCGCAGGCGCACCGGCCCCCGGCCCTCGTTCCGGCCTGCGACCCGACCGAAAGAGCCTGCGATGACGTCCCTGAACGACACCCTCGCCGACGAGGCGGCCGAGCTGCCCGCCGGGATGCCCGAGTTCCGGCCGCTGCCCGCGCTGGACCGGCGGGACCGCGCCGCGCTGCTGCGCAGCGTGGCCGTGTTGACGCCGCGCCTGGACTCCCTGCGCCCGGCCGCCCCGCCACCCGACCAGGACGCGCCCGAACCGGACGCCGGACGGGCCGCGTGGGCGGCCTACGCCGAGCGGCTCGGCGTGCCGGTCGCCAAGCGCGACACCCGCGACACCATCCGCCAGGCCGTGGACGACCACCGCGCCGCCGAGGTGCCGCGCAGCGTCGAGGACGGGTACCGGCGCACCGCCGACCTGCTCGACCTGGCGGCCGACGTCGCCGACCTGCTCGTCTCGATCGCGGTCGACCCCGACCACGCCCGGCAGTGGGCGGAGCACACCGGCGAGACCGAGTTGCTGAGCGTGTTCTTCGCGTGGCTGCGGGGTGCGCAGCCGGGGGAAGCGAGGCGCTCGTCGAGCTGATCGACCGGCACGGCCGCGAGGTGGAGCGGGAACTCGCCGACAAGGGCCTGGACCTGCGGGACGTCTACCGTCCCGGCGGCGGCCCGTCCCGCCTCACCCCGCGGCGCGTGCTGGCGCTCGTCGAGCACCCGCGCGAGGGCGGTCCGCTGTGGGCGGCGCTGGCCGCCGACGTGCCCGCCGAACCGGCCGTCGAGTCGGCCGAGATGACCCACCACGGGTGGACGCTCGATCGGCACCTGCTCGCCGCGATCGTGGACCTGTTGCAGGCCGCGAACTTCCAGCGCGCCCAGGGCAAGGGACCCAAGCCGGTGCCGATGCCCCGACCGCGGACCACCAGGCGCATCACGGGCCGTGACTTCTTGCGCGCATCGCCGAAAGCGAGGCGCGTGGCAGGGAGGTGAGCGGTGACCGCTCCCGGAGGTGTCGAAGTCGGTCGGGCGAGCGTGCGGTTCGTGCCCGACACGAGCAAGCTGCCCGGCGAGCTCAAGACCCAGTTGGCGGAGATCGAGGCCCAGACGCGCGTCGAACTGCCGGTGTCGCTGGGCCGGGCCGACGTGGTCGCCGACCTGCGGCGGCTCGCCGAGCTGGCCGAGGCCAGCGCCCGCATCCAGCTGGCCGCCGTGCTCGACACCGACGGGCTCGACAAGCAGCTCGCCCAGCTCGGCCAGCAGCAGGCGGCCCCGCCGCTCAAGGTGCCCGTCGCCGACCCGATCGACACCGCGTTCCAGGCGAAGATGCGCGCGGACCTGCGCAAGCTGGCCGGGACGTTGGAGCTCAACGTCCCGGCCGGGGTGCAGGGCGAGGTGCTGCGCCGCCAGGTGTCGGCGCAGATCAAGGCGGTCGAGCGCGGGCTCGAGCTCGAGGTGCCGACCAAGCCCGGCGACGCCGCCGAGTACCGGCGCCGCCTGAACGACCAGCTGCGGCTGATCGAGCGCACGGTCGAGGCGACGGTGCCGGTCGAGATCGACCTCGAGGTGCCCGCGTCCGAGCAGGCCGAGGTGATCGCCAAGACCACCGCCACCAAGAGGCTGCTGGAACGCAACCCCGTCCGCATCCCGCTGGACATCGACACCGCCCAGCTCGACGCGCTGTCGCGCCGGATCACCGCGCTGGGCGGCACGCTGACCGGTCTGGGTGTGGGCGCGGCCGCCGGACAGGCCACCGCGGGCGGCCTGGTGGCGCTGGCCGCCGCAGTCGCGCAGACCGCCGGAGCGCTGGCGCTGATCCCGGCCGCCGGCGCGGCCGGTGTCGCGGTGGTCGGCACGCTCATCCTGGGCCTGCACGGCCTGTCCGACGCACTGAGCGCCGACACCCCCGCCCAGTACGCCGAGGCGCTGAAGAAGGTCAGCCCCGAGGCGCGCGAGCTGGTGCAGGCGCTGCGCGACCTCGCCCCGTTGGCGCAGAGCCTGCGCGAGGCGGTGCAGGACCGGCTGTTGCGCGACCTGTCCGACGACGCGCGCGACCTCGGGCAGGTGTACCTGCCGCTGCTCGAGCACGGGTTCGGCGGCATCGCCGACGAGCTGCGCGGTGCGGCCGGCGATCTCGGTTTGTTCCTGCGCGAGGCGCGCAGCGTCTCGGTGCTGCGGTCCACGCTGGAGGACTCGAAGCGGGCCACCGCGCTGCTGTCGGAGGCGCTGCGCCCGGCCGCTCGCGGCGTGCGGGACTTGGTCGACGTCGGCAGCGACTTCCTGCCCGGGCTGGCCGCGCAGGTGGGAGTGCTGGCCGAGCGCTGGTCGGTGATGATCGAGCGCTCGGCCGACTCCGGCCGGCTGCACGAGTGGATCTCCCAGGCCCTGGACCAGCTCGGCGACCTGCTCGGCATCGTCGGCAACGTCGGCCGCGTGTTCGGCGCGGTGTTCCGGGCGGGCGCGGACGACGGCCGGCAACTGCTGGACATGGTCCGCGACATCACCGGCGAGCTCGCCGATTTCGCGGGCAGCGCCGAGGGACAGGAGGCGATCGGGTCGTTCCTGGGCGCCGCCGCGGACATGGCCCGGGCGCTGCTGCCGCTGCTGCGGTCGGTGGTGTCCGTGGTCGGCGGGGACCTGGCGCCGCTGCTGGCCCGGGTCGGCGAGACCGTGGTGCCCGCCCTGGTCTCCGCAGTCGACGCGCTCGGCCGCGGGTTCGACATCGCCGGGCCGGGGGTCGAGGCGTTCGCCGGCGGCGTGGCGGCCGTGATCGAGGGCCTGGCCGAGGGCGGCGCGATCGAGGCCGTGGCGGAGCTGGCCGGTGTGGTCGGCACCAACCTGGGCCAGGCGCTTACCCTGGTGGGCCCGAAGCTCGGCGAGCTGATCACGGCGCTGGCCGACGAGCTGGCCGAGGCGCTGCCGGAGCTGGTGCCCGCGGCGATTGACCTCGCGCTGGCGCTCGGTGATCTGCTCATCTCCGCCTCACCGCTGATCGGTGTGGTGGCCGGCCTGGTCGGTCAGGTCGGTCTGCCCACGCTGACCCGGGTCGCCGAGCGACTGGCCCCGATCATCGGCGGCCTGGCCGACAAGCTCGCCGGTGGCCGGCTCGATAGGCATTTCGAGGACATCGCCGACGCTGCGGTGGAGTGGGTCGACGCGGTCGCCCCGCTCACCGAAGAGATCGTCGACCTGGCGTGGGAGATCGTCCGCGGGCTGCTGCCCCACCTGCCCGAACTGATCCGGTCCTCTGCCGACCTGGCCGAGGCCATGGTGCCCGTGGCCAAGGCCGTCGTCGCGGTGACCGACGCGCTGGCCGACCTGTCCGAGGCCAGCGACAAGATCGTCGACAGCGTGCCGGGTCTGCGGGCCGCGCTCGGCGCGGAGGGCCTGGTCGGGTCGGCGACGATGATGCTCACGCCCCTCGGCCCGCTCAAGACCCTCTACGACGCCCTGGCCAACATGGACGAGGCCCTGGAAGGCGGCACACGCGGCATCATCTTCCACCGGATCGGTGAGGACCTGGTGTCGCTGGACGAACTCCGCGAGCGCGCGGAGAGCACGTTCCTGGGGCTGCGTGACATTGTCACCACGCACGCCCCGTTCCTGACCGACATCGTGCTGGAGCAGCTGGGGCGGATGCAGGACGGCAGCCTCAGCATCTGGGGCCGGATGCTGGCCGACGCCACCGACCACTGGGGTCGGATGGAGCAGGACATCGCCGACCAGACGCTCGGCATCTCCGACGCGGTCACCGCCGCGTGGGAACGGGTGGCGGCCGAGACGTCGCGGCAGTGGGCCGAAACGGATCGGCGCGTGGCCCAGGGCGTTCGTGACGTGGCCGACGAAACCCGGCTGTTGCCGGGGCAGGTCACCGACGCGCTCGGTCAGATCAACCAGGCCCTCTACCCGGCCGGCGTGTCCCTGATCCAAGGGTTCGTGCTGGGTATGAAGGCCCAGGAGTTCGCGGTGCGACGCGCGGCCGCGTCGATCATGGAGGCGGCCTCCGGGTACTTCCCCCGGTCCCCGGCCAAGTACGGGGCGTTCTCGGGCAGGGGCTGGACCCCGTACCGGGGCGCCGCCCTGGTGGCCGGGTTCGCCGAGGGGATGCGGTCGGAGGTCGCGGGCGTCGTGCGCGCCGCCGACCAGGTCACCCGCTCGGTCAGCGCCCAGCTGCCGACCGCGGGGACGTTCGCGCCCTCCGGCACGGCGCCCGCCGGCGGGGCGACGGTCAACGTCTACCCCCAGCCGGGCCAGTCCGAAGAGTCCATCGGCCGTGCGGCCGCGCGCCGGCTGGCCCGGGGCGGACGAACCCGCTGATCGGAGGTGCGGCAGTGGCCGACGATGTCGAGTGGACACTCGACGGGATCACGTTCAACGTCGGGCCCGACGAGAACGGCGTCGAGTGGGCAGTCGAGTACGAGCGCGGATGGTCGGGCGGGGCAACTCCCCGCTCGGCCCGCTCGGTCCGGGTAAGCGGGCACGGCTCGTACCGCGGGCCCGCCTACCGCGCCGAGCGGCTCGTCGAGCTGACGTGCTGGGCCCACGCCCCGACCCGAGAGGCGCGGCGGCGGGCCGAGCACCGGCTCGCCGCCCTGTGCTCCGACCCGGGCCGGCTCTACCCGCTGCTGTGCCTCGAGGAAACCGGGCCGCTGACTGCCTACGTCGAGCTCGACGACGAGCTCGACCCGATCATCAGCCGTGACGGGCGGTGGCTTGACTTCGTCATCGCGCTGGCCGCGCCGGACCCCCGCAAGTACGGGCCATGGACCAGCGCCGAGGCCGAGCCGCCCAGCGACCCGCCGGGCGGTGTCGACGCCACCACCGCCGGGGGCGTGGACGCGACCACCGCGGGCGGTGTCGACGCCGGCGGCGGTGGTTCCACCGGCCGGCTCTCCATCACCAACGCGGGCACCGCGCTGGTCGGGCCGCTATTCGAGCTGGTCGGCCCGCTGCCCGCGAACACGGAACTGGCCGACACCACCACCGGCGAAACGCTGCGCTACACCGCCGCTATCGCCGCCGGGCAGCTGGTCGTCATCAACGCCGACGAGCACCCCGTCGAGTACGGCGGCGTGATCTACCCGGCCCGCTCGGTGCTGCTGACCAACCCCGCCAACCCCGCCGACGTCGCGGACCGGGGAGCGTTCCTCGGCCTGGTCGGCGACTGGCCCACCATCCAACCTGGACAGACCGGGACGTGGGCATTCCGGCCACCCTCGGGCGCGTCGCCCGCTGCTCGTGCCCGCATCCACCTGCGCCCCGCCAACTGGTGAGCGGCGCCCACCTGACCTGAGGAGGTCACCGTGCCCGCTGTCCTCCAAGGCCCCGACCCGTGGTTTCTCGACAAGGCGCTCGGCCCGCTGGAGCTGCGCGCGGTCCTGGCCGCCGTCATGGGCCACAACTCGTTGGGCGGCACCGGATCCGAGGGCGGCGTCATCCTCGGAGCCGGAGCCAACTTGGCGGTCGCGGCCACCTCGCCGAGCGCGTCCATGCAGCTGACGGTGTCGACCGGGGCCGCAGTCATCCCGCGCGCCGGCCAGCACGCCTACGTCGGACCGTTCGGGCCCGCAGGCAACATCGACATCGACGCGGCCAACGCCACCAACCCCCGCATCGACACCGTCATCGTCCGCGTGCGCGATCCCGAACTGCTCGACCCGAGCAATGGGGTGAGCAACAAGGGTTTGTTCGTCGAGGTGGTCAAGGGCGCCGCGGCCGCCGTGCCGGCCGCGCCCAGCCTGGCCGCGATCCCGGCGTGCCTGCCGCTGTGCGACGTGTTCGTTCCGTCCGCGCCGAACATGCCCAGCACGCCCGCGATCGTGAACGCCAACCTCACCGACCGCCGATGGTGGACCCGGGCGGCGGGCGGCATCCGGTACGCCGCCGGAGCTGAGGCCCGCGGCGGTGCGTACCCGTGGGACATGCGCGTCGGAGCGGCTGGCCTGCTGGACATGTGGGACCCGACCGCGTCCCTGTGGGTAACGCTGCTCAACCCCCGCGCGTGGACGAGCTACACCCCGACCATCACCGCCACCGGCGGGGCGCTCAACCTCGGCAGCGGGACCGGCGTCGGAATCTTCGGGCGGTACGTGCAGATCGGCAAGACGCTGATCGTGCGGATCTGGATGGTCGTCGGATCCGGCAACGACACCCGCAGCGGGCCGGCGAACTTCGGCCTGCCGCCCGGGTTCACCATCGCCAACAACAACGGCGCCGAGCAGGTCGGCAAGGCCAAGTTGTACCACCCGACCGGTGGAACCTTCTACGGTGGCATCTACGCCCAGCCCGGCGCGACGACCATTCAGGCCGTGTTGCCCGTCGACTCGACGCACAGCAACTGCCTGCCGATGCGCTCGGCCGAGCTGCCCGGCGTCACCGGCGGCGGCATCCCGTCCATCCCCGGGCAGTACACCCTGAGGCAGGACTCCAACGTGAACCTTCTCGCGATTCTGGAGATGGCGTGACCGCGCCGGAAGCCGCTGCGCTGGCCGGGCAGTCGACGCCCGCGCCGGTCGCGCCGGGCTGGTCGCTGCTGGCCGCCGAGTCCCGCACCGGCCGCGTGGTCGCCCGGCTGCCGCTCGCCGGCCAGCAGTGGGCCACCGGCCTGACGTTCGGCAGCGGCACGACCTACGAGCCGGAGGTGCGGCTCGATGGGCCACCGCGCGCCGACGGCAGGTCGGTGACCCAGCTCGTGCGGGACCTGTGCGCGCAGGGCCCGCGGGTCATGCTGGTGGGGATCTACGGCCGGCTCCCGGTCACGTACGGGTTCATCACCGCACCGGCCCCGTCGCCGACCGGCGTCCGGATCGGCACGCTGGACCTGGCCGGCCTGCTCCGGCGGCGCAGCATCATCACGCCGGGCCAGCGCGCCAACCCGTCCGCCGCGGCCGCCGACACCACCCTCGGCCCGACCAGCAAGCCCAACTTGGCCCGGCTGCTGTTGCTCCAGGCCCTCGGCGAGACCGATGGCGGCCTCCCGGTCGACGTGTCCACCGTGGCGACGGCCGGGACGCACGCGCGGACCTACCAGGGGTTCCGGTTCACCTCCTACGGCGACGCGCTCGCCGACCTGGCCGACGACGAGGACGGGCCCGACATCCGGGTCACCCCGACCCTGTCCGCCGATCAGCGGTGGGTCCGGCTGCGCGTCGACCTCGGCGAGCCGTACCTCGGCCGGTGGGGCGCCCACCACTGGGAGTGCCCCGGCTCGTGCCTGGGCATCGTCCCGGACTACGACTACAGCCAGATGGGCGCGTGGCACTACGTGCCCGGCGACGGCACCGACTACGGCAAGCCCGTGGGCGTGGCCTACAGCGGCGCCCTGCTGGCCGCCGGCGTGCCGCTGATGGACCGGGTGGACGCCACCCGCAGCCAGCTCGGCGACCTCGGCCAGCTGGCCGCCTACGCCCGCGCGAACGCCGCCGACCTCGAGGGCGGCCTCGAGGCGCTCACCCTCACCGTGTCCGCCGGCGGCGGGCCCGCGCTGGGCAGCTACGCCCCCGGCGACGACTGCACCGTCCGCACCTCGGGGCACTGGTGGCTCGGCAACGGCTTGCACCGGCGCCGGATCGTCGCCATCGCCGGCGACCACACCGAGCAGGTCACCATCACCACCGCACCCGTCCCCGAGGGAGTCCAGTAGTGGCGCAGAACCGGGTGCCCAGCAACGACGTGTGGGACTACATCCGCACCCTCGAGCGCCGCCTCGAGGCGGTCGAGGGCCGCACCCACCGGAACGTCGTGATCCCCGAGGGCGGGGTGAGGATCACCAACGACGGCGAGCTGATCGTGCAGACCGCCAGCGGGGCCTACACGTTCTACCTGATCCAGGGGGGCGACGGCCAACGCGAGTTCGGCGTGACCCGCGACAATGGCTCGTTCGTAATCCGGACGTTCTCGGTGGTCGGTGGCGCTCAGGCGTGGGCGCTGCACGACAACGGCAACGGCATCGTGGTGTCGGACGATGCCGCGTCGGGGCAGGGACTCGCCCGCCCGGCGCTCACCTGGCCCACCAGGCGCGTGCGGTTCGACAGCCTGCCGAACACCGACTCGACGACGTTCGACCCGGTCCTCGACACCGCGTTCGCGTACAAGAGCCACCCCCGCGCGTTCGCCCAGGTAGTGCACTGCGTCACGACCTCGGGCACGACCGGCGAGGCGCGGCTCATGCTCGACGGCGTGCAGGTCGGCACGACCATCCCGGTGGCGTTCAGCGTGGGCTTCGCGAACGTGGGTCCGTTCGACGTGCCCGGCACGCACATGAGCCAGCACCGCCTGGTGCTGGAGTGCCGGCGCACCGGCGGCACCGGCCGCGTGGGCGCGGACATGGTGGTCAGAGTGGAGCAGACGTGACGAGGCCCGAGAACGACCTCGCGGCCGTGCCGGTGGTCGACGCGTCCGAGCGCACCGCCGAGGCGACGGCCACCAGACCCGCGCTGTCGATCCCGCTCATGCCACCGCCCGCCGGCCTCCTCGAGGGAGAGCGGCGGGCGGCTGACGGAGGGGTTGAACCGGCGGGGGCCGACTAAGGGCAGGGCACCCGGATCCCGGTCACCGGGTCGGTGCACATGTCCGGCGGCTTGGGCGGGTCAGCCATCGGCGGCTTGGGCGTCTCCGGCGGCATCTCCACCGTGGTGGTGGTCGTCACCGGCGGCTCGGGGTCGTCAGCCTGCTGCTGCACCGGCTGCTGACGCTGCGCGGGCTGCTCGACGGGCTGCGCCGACGGCAGCACCACCGCGGTGGTCGTCGGCTCGATCACCGAGCTGGACGTCGGCGCGCTTGAGCTGGTGACCGTCACCAGCTGCTCGCCCGCCTCGGCGGGCGCCGGGTCACCCCCGGACGCCGCGGCCACGGCCACGCCGGTGACGGCCAGCACCGCCACCACGCCAGCGGCGGCCAGCAGTGCGGATCGCTTCACCTGCACCTGCATCACTCCCTTCGGTCGGCCGCTGGGCGCGCCGGCCGTTCACCAGATCTATCGGTTCAGGACGCGCAGCGCTACAGCGCGTTCCCACTTGTCCAGTTCTTGACCCTTTTGGAGCCCTCTTGTCCGGCAACGACGACGACGTGCCTCTCCGGTACGTGATGGAGCGCGTGCGCGAGCTTCAGGACGTGGTGGTCGGTGTCGGCCACAAGATCGACGAGCGGTTCGGGGAGTACGCGGTGCGGCTCGCCCGCGCCGAGCTTCGCCTCGACCTCATCGACCGGCGGCTCGACAACGACACGAGCGGGCGCCGCTACGTGATTTCCACGGTGATCGCAACCGTGGCCGTGCTGGTGTCCATCGCCGCCCTGATCGTCACCGTCTCCCTCAGAGGCTGACGGCCAACCCTAGGAGGTGAGCCGTGCGTTACACCCGCGACCTGCCCGAGGACTCCTCGGAGGACGCCATCACCGCGGCGGTCGAGCACGTCCGCGCGCACCTGTCCGCGGTCGCGGCTGCGGACGACGACCCGGAGACCAACGCCGACGACGTACGCGTGCGAGTCGAGCGGCAGCAGGGGCGCATCTGGGTGCTCGGCGAACTCGACGCCGAGCCGGACGCGCCCTACCTCGCGGCCGACTTCGACGCGTTCGCCGGCGTGCCGGCGGAGCTGCTCGAGCAGCTGCACGACGATCCGGAGGTGACCGGGTGAACGCCGTCGAGATCATCCTCCGCATCGTCGCCGTGGTCCGCGCGCTCGGCGTGCGGGTGACGTTCGAGCCCGGTTGGGAGACCAGGGGGAACGGCACGTCCGCGTCCTACGTGGGCGGCATCTGGCACCACACCGCCGGCGCGTACGCGACCAGCTGCCCCGGCCTGCTGATCTACGGCAGGTCTGACCTGTCGGGCCCGTTGTGCAACTTCGCCGGGCTCGCCGGCGGCGGGTTGCACGTGGTGGCCGCGCACCCGGCCAACCACGCGGGTGCCAGCGGCGGGCGCAGCATGGGCCCGCTGCCGGTCACCCGCCTGTTCAACCCGCGAGTGCTGGGGCTCGAGATCTGCTACCCGGGCGACCGGCCGATGACCGACGCCCAGTACCGCACGGCCGCGATCTGGGGTCACGCGGTCGCCCTGGTCCTCGGCGGTGGCGACGTGCAGCGCGTGCGCGCGCACGCCGAGACCTCCGTCGAAGGCAAGTGGGACCCCGGTTACGCACCGTCCAAAACGATCGACGTCAACGCGCTGCGGACCACCGCCGCGCACGTGGAGGAAGACGACATGAGCGAGCACACCGAGCAGCAGGTCGACGACCTGTGGCGAGCGTTCTTCAGTGACAAGAACATCGTCAACCAGACCATCTACCGGGCGGTCTGGAGCAACGGGGACCAGCTGGCCCGGATGTTCGGCGTGCTCCAGTCGCAGAGCGCCGCGCTCGCGGCCATCGCCAACGACCGGGACATCACCCCGGAGCAGCTGACCGCGACCGTGACCGGCGCCGTAGACCGGGCGGTGGACGGCCTGGCGGAGCAGCTGACCGCGAGCCTGTCGGCGCGCCTGCTGGCCGAGGTCGGCCCGGCCATGGTCGCCGTGCTGGGCGAGCTGGCCGAGGGCCAGGCGCACCGCGTGGTCGACGAGATCCAGCGACGCCTGAACGCCGCGCCGCCCGCGCCGCTGGCGATCGAGGCCAGCACCACCTGAACCGTCAACCAGGCCGGGCCCAGTGCGGGCCCGGCCGGACAGGAGTTCGATGACCACCCCCGACACCCCCGCGCCGGACCGGCACCCGCTGGCCCGGATCGCGCGCACCGTCGGCACCGTCCGGGCCGCGGTCGCCGCGGTGCTGGGCGTGCCCGCCGTGGGCCTGCTCGTCGGCGCGGACCTGCCCGGCGCACTCGACGCCGTGCTGGGCGCGCTGGTCGTGCTGCTCGGCGTGCTGGGTCCGCTGTGGACCGCGGTCACCGTGCGCCGGCGCGGCGAGCCGCTCGTCACCCCCGTGGCCGCGCCGCGCACCGCCGATGGCCGCCCGCTGGTGCCCGCCGAGTCGCGGTTCCCCGGCACGTACCCGGCGACCGACCTCGACGGGTGACCGCACAACGGCGGCCCAGTGCGGCCTGTCGTGCGCCAGGTTAGTGGTGCCCGGTGGCCGGGCATGTGAGACGCGACAGCTTCCGCACCAGGGACAGTTCCGTTGGGGAGGCCCTGGCAAGAGCCCTTCGGGGTGCTCAGCGATCAACGGACGCCAGCTCACATCGGGCCGCCGGGTACTTCCATCTGAGACCAACGACCCCCGCACCGCTGCCCCGATGGGGTGGCGGTGCGGGGGTCGTTCGTCGTTCAGCGGCGGCGCGGTCGGCGGACGGGCGGCGGGTCCTGCTCGCCGGGCTCGACCGTGGGCCAGTCGGGCAGCACCGCGTCCACCCGGACCGCGCCCGTGGTGGCGTTCGGGTCGCGACGGGTCCAGCGTTCCCAGGGCACCACCGAGCGCACCTCGAACACCACGCGCAGCGCGGCGACCGCCGCAGCGGCTTCCTTCTCCGTCACGTCGTTGATCCTGATCCGCATGATCTCCCCTATCCCCCTCGACGGTACGGCCGTGCCCGCCCCAGGGAGACCAGGGCGGGCCCGGCGGGGGCTGGTAGTCAGCCGAGGGCCGGGCACCCCGACGCGTGGTTGGTGCCAGCCTTGGCGTTGCAGGTGCAGGCGTTCTGCGTGTTGGTCCCGCGGCCGGCCCAGCGCCCGGCTCCCGGGCGCTCGGGGTTCGGCGATTCGTCCTGCCAGTCGTCGCTGTCGCTCACGGTGGTGCCTCTCTGGTGGTGGGGATGGGGACCGCGCCCGCCCCGGGGGGAGGCCGCAGGGGAGGCGGCACGGGGCGGGCGCGGTGGCGTGCACCTGCGCCCAGTAGATGAGGTGCACGCCGCCGGACCGCATGGGCGGTCCGGGGTCAACTGGCCGGCTCGTTGTCCGGCGGGTCCTCGGAGACCAGCTCGCGGAGCGCGTGCAGGTTGACCGCGCCGGCCGGGTCGCCGTCCACCAGGCGGCCGAGGGCGAGAGCGCGCATCTGCTGGTCTTCCTCGGGGGTGGGCTTGCTGTCACCCATGAGCGCCTCCGCTGGGGTTGGGGTTGGGGGTGCGAGCTCGCCGCGCCGCGCCGCCCACCGCGCCTCGAGCTGATCGGCTTCGACGGTGCCCGCGCGCACCAAGCAGAGCGGGCACAGCGGCGGGGCGTCGCCGGTGGACGCGACCGGGTCGACGGAGTGCGCGCGGACAGCCACGCCGCACGCGGCGAGCACCGGCACGTCCTCGGTGGGGAACGGTTCGGCGAACTGGTGGAACACCTGGTCGGTGTGGCTCATGCGCCACGCGTGGCCGGCCATCGTCATCATGCGGACCCCCCTCCGGGGCGGTTGTCGCACACGTAGCAGCGCTGAACCGGGCCGATGGCGGGCATGAGCAGCGCCCGCGGGGTGTCGCGTCCGCATCGCGCTCGGACCACGTCCGCGGCGCTGACGGGGTACTGGTGCTCGATCCCATCGGACGGGTCGAGCCGCCACGTCGTCGAGGCAGGGGCGGTCATGCCGCGCGTGCCGGTCGCCGGTCGGTGGTGTCGACGCCCGCCGAGGGGCGACCGGCGTCGACACCACCCTTCGCCGGGCCGGGGCCCTGACGGCGCCCGCCCCGGCGGTGCTTGGGGGGGATGGTCGCCGGGTGGCCGAGGTCAACCAGGTCGGCGCGCAGGCGCGCGAACCGCCGCGACCGGGTCAGCCGCACCGCGCCCGCCAGGACCAGGCCGCCGATCACCAAGAGCGACACGAGCCACACGCCGAACCACGTCTCGAACGGTGCTGTGATGCCCACGATCGTCACCAGTCGCCTCCTCTGAGTGGTGCCCGCCCCGGGACTTGTGAGGGTCAGTCACGCCTACCCGGGGCGGGTGCCGCCCCGGCTTCACGAGGAGTCAGGGTGCCACACGAACGTACTGGAGGAAATTCCTGTAGGCGATGCCCCGTATGGGCGGACCGGCTGTGACGATCGGTGACATCGGGGCGCACTGTGGGCACGTCCACCCACGACATGGGAGGTTCACCGATGGGCGAGAGCCCGAGTCCGACCATCCTCCGCGTGCGGCTCGGTCAGCAGCTACGGGACCTGGCGCGGAGTGCCGGGCACACCCCGCAGGCCGTTGCTCACCACCTCGGGCTGAACCCGTCCACCATCAGCAAGATCTACAACGGCCGCCAGGTGGTCAGGGTCAGCGCGGTGCGCTCGCTTGCGGCGCTGTGCGGTGCCGAGGAGCAGCTCACGGCGGAGTTGGTCGAGGTGGCTCGAGCGGCTTCCCAGCCTGGCTGGTGGGCCGCGTACTCCGACACGGTCGCGGAGTGGTTCCGCCAGCTGCTCGGGCTGGAGCAGGCCGCGAGCGTCATCATGATCTACGAGATCCAGTTCATCCCCGGCCTGCTCCAAACCGAGGCGTACATCCGGGCCACCACCCGCCGGGCCCGGCCGGACATCGCCGCCGAGGAGTTGGAACGGCTCGTCGCGTTCCGCATGGCGCGTCAGCAGCACCTGCACGACGACGGCACGCCGCGCATGACGATCGTGTTGGACGAGGCCGTGCTGTGCCGCCCGGTCGGCGGCCCCGCGGTGTGGCGCGCCCAGCTCGAGCGGCTCGTCGAGGTGGCCGAGCAGCCGGACGTCACGCTGTTGGTGCTGCCGTTCGCCGCCGGTGAGCACCCGCTGATGGGGTCGGCGGCGAAGCTGCTGAAGTTCGATTCCGAGCCGAGTCTCGACACGGTGTACCTCGAAAACGACCGGTCCGGTCAGCTGCTCAGATCGTCCGCCGAGGTCAGCGACTACACCAAGCGGTTCGCCAGGCTCGTCGAACAGGCCGCTACGGCGGATGAATCTCACAAGATGCTCGTTACGCTAGCGACGCACTTGTGAGGGTCAATCAGGCAAGGAGGTGCGGATGTGAGTCCGGACCTTGATTTCAAACACTGGAGAAAGAGCAGCTACTCGAACACCAACGGCGGTGACTGCGTCGAGATCAACCTCGGCGACGAAGTCGGTGAGGTTCGGGACAGCAAGGCCAAGGACGCCGGGCACCTGAGGTTCTCGGCGGGCGCGTTCGCCTCGTTCGTCAAGGCCGCACGCGAGTGTCGGTTCGACGGCTAGCTCGCCGCACGAGGGCCCCGACACCACCTCGGTGCCGGGGCCCTCTGCGCTACAGATCCACTACAAAACGCTCTCTGCTCGACCGTGATCCCCCGTGATCGTGCAAACCTATTTTAGCAGCTCATCGGAGGTTCGGCTCCGGTCGTGCCAGGTAAGCCTAGGGGTAGCGCCATTTGAGCGGGTTCTGCCGGGCCACGAGCCACACGCAGAGCGCGCCGGTGACGAAACCCACCACCTCGCCCCAGCTCGTGGTGTCCCCGGCGAAGGTGAGCGCGGGGTTGTCGAAGGGCCACAGGATGACGTCCAGCGGGGACAAGGGAACTCCGTTTGACCGTTGTTCGAACGCGTGTTCGAATGAACTCATGAGGCGGGACGGGCAGGGGGACGGGGCGGACCGGCGGCAGGGCGTGCCGGGGTTACCGGGACTGGTGCGCAGCGTACGAAGTGCCGGCCCCGCCGGCCTTCCCCACCACCGGGCGGACCCCGGACCCGCCCGCTGCCTGGCCGGCGACACGCCGGTGCTGCTGGCCGGCGGCCGCACCAGGCCCATCGCGGAGCTGGCGGTGGGCGAGGAGGTGTTCGGCACGCGCGGGGGCCGGTTCGTGGTCACCCGCGTGCGGGCGCACTGGAAGGCGACCAGGCCCGCCTACCGGCTGACGCTGGGCGACGGCACGCAGGTGGTGGCCAGCGGCGACCACCGGTTCCTCACCGACGAGGGCTGGCGGCACCTCACGCCGGGCCGGTGCGAGGACGCCGGCGAGCGGCCGCACCTGGTGAGGGGCGCGCGCCTGGTCGGCACGGGCCGGTTCGCCGCGCCGCCCGCGCACTTGGCGGAGTACCGGCGGGGTTACCTGTGGGGCGCGGTGCGCGGCGGCCCGTCGTGCGACCCGGACGTGCTGGCGCGCCTGCGCGAGTTCGGCGGCGGCCGGGTGCCCCGGGACGTCGACCTGGCCGAGCCGGGTGCCGGACCGGGCGACGAGTGGTCGAAGGGCTTCCTGGCGGGGTTGTTCGACGCGCGCGGCAGCTCCGCCGGCGGCGAGCTGGTGCTGTCCAGTTCGGACGGCGCGGTGTTCGACGCGGCGGTGCGGGCGCTGCTGCGGCTGGAGGTGCCGCACGCGGTCGAGGTGCGCGGCGTGCGGGTCGTCGGCGGGTTGGCCGCGCGGCTGCGGTTCCTGCACCTGATCGGCCCGGTGCTCGCGCGCGGCAGCGCGGTGGAGGACGTGGCGGTGCCGGTGACCCCCGGGTTGGAGGTGGTGTCGGTGGAGTGGCTGGGCACGTCGCGGGCCCTCTACGACATCACCACCGGCACCGGCGACTTCGTGGCCAACGGCCTGATCAGCCACAACTGCTCCGGCGGCGACCCGCGCGGCTGACCTGGTCCGGCGGTGACCCGGCGTCAGGCCCGGACCGACCGGGGGAACCCCAGCACGCCGTCCGGGTCGTAGCGGTGGGCGATCCGGCGCAGCCTCGGCAGGTTGTGCCGGTAAGCGCTCTCCGCCCAGTCCTCCTGGAGCGGGTCGAGGTAGTTGACGTAGGTGGCCCTGCCCACCAGGGGCACCAGCGCCCGCTGCACCTCGTCGACCTCGCGCGTCACCCGGTCCGGCGGTAGGTCCCCGACGTCCGCGAAGACCTGCACCGAGGTCGTGGCGCCCCGGTGCGGGTAGGCGGTGTCGGTGTCGGCCGGTCGGTCGATCGCGCCGCCCAGCGCGCTGACGACGAGCAGCGCGGCCTCCCGGTCGCGCAGCGTGCCGGCGATGGCGGCGGGGTCGGTCCACGGCCCGTCCGACAGGCGGGACGAGGCGCGGAAGGCGTTGCGCTCCGGCTGGGGCACGGCGGTCAGGGCGACCGCGGTCGCGTGGTCGACCTCGGCGTCCTCCAGGGGCGCCGGTGTGCCGACCGCGGCGAGCAGGCGGGCCACCTCGGCGCGCGTCGCGGCCGCCGGCGCGACGGCGCTGCCCTCCAGCTCCACCGTGCCGTCCGGTCGGACCACGCACACGGTGGACACCGCCTCCGGCGCGGCGGTGCTCCACGGCTGCCACGCGCCCAGCACGTCCGCCGCCGACCCGGCCGGGAACCGCGCCCGGAACACGGTGAACGCGGGCGGGACGGGGGCGGTGGCGAACTCGAACGAGGTGACCACGCCGAAGTTGCCGCCGCCACCGCCGCGCAGCGCCCAGAACAGGTCCTCGTGCTCGGCCCCGGACGCGGTCACCTCCCGGCTGTCGGTGGTGACCACCCGCGCCGACCGCAGTCGGTCGCACGTCAGGCCGAACGCCCGGTCCGCCCAGCCGATCCCGCCGCCCAGGGTGAGTCCCGCGATCCCCACGGAGTGGCAGTTGCCCAGCGGCAGGAAGCGGCCCGCGGCGATCAGCGCGGCGTAGACGTCGCGCAGCCGCGCGCCCGCGCCGACCACCGCCGTGCCGTCCGGCCGCACCTCGACCCCGGACAGCGGCGCGAGGTCGACCACCAGGCCCCCGTGCGGGACGCAGTCGGCGGCGTAGCCGTGCCCGCCGCCGCGCGCCGCCACCGGGAGCCCGGAGCGCCTCGCCTCGGCCAGGCAGTGCCGCACGTCGTCGGGGCTCGCGCACCGGGCGACCGCGGCGGGGACCCGGTGGTCGTACAGGGAGTTGAACGGCAGCCGCGCGGTGTCGTAGCCGTCGTCGCCGGGCAGCAGCAGGTCGCCGGCCAGCCGCTCCCGCAGCAGTGCCCACCGCGGTCCGACCACCTCGACCTCCTCGTCCGCACCAGCCTGCGCCTCCGGCACGCGCCCTGACAGCACCCATCGGGTGACGCCTTCGCCGGACGGGTCCACCAGCTTGGCGTACGGCATACGGTACGCTGTACGGCATGACTTCGGCACCGGGCGTCGGGGCGGGTTTCGCGCCGACCGGGGAAGACGTGGCGGGCGTGCTCGCGTGGTTCGCGCAGTGGGACGCCCTGGCGGTGGCCAAGGACGTCGAGGGGATGGCCGACCTGGCGCTGTTCCCGGTCAACGCGGTCACCGAGGGGTCGGCGCAGGCGTGGGACCGGGAGCGGTTCCTGCGGGACATGGCGGCGAGCCTGGGCGACGGCGAGGTGGGGATGGAGTCGGTCCGCACGCCGCACTTCGTCTCCGCCGACCTGGTGTTCGTGATCACCGACGCGACCATCACCGCCGGGGACTTCTCGCAGGTCGTGCGCTACGGCGACCTGCTGGTCAAGAGGGACGGGGAGTGGCTGTTCCAGACCATGGTCCAGGGCGGGTGGTGAGGGGCCGGCTCACCGCGCGGTGACAGGCTGGTGAACGGCGGCCGGGCGGTGTCGTAGCCGTCGTCGCGGGGGAGCGGCAGCCCGCCGGACAGCCGCTCCCGCAGCCGTGCCCACCGCGGCGGCGAACCGGTCGTCCCGGCCGGCGCCCCGACCGCGCTGGTCCCCGTCCACCGCGGCACGTCCCGCCGTGGCACGACCATGCCGGACATCATCACACCGGGTGACGTCGACCGCGCCGACCGTTCGGCCGCGCTACTAACAAACAGTCTTGACTGTTTGTTAGTAGCGGGGAACACTCGCCCGCATGGCCACCGAGACCAGGCAGCGGCAGGCCGACCGCAGCCGCGAGACCCGGCGCAAGCTCATGGAGGCGACCGTCGACTGCCTCGTGGAGCTGGGCTGGTCCGGCACGACGACGACGGTGGTGGCGGAACGCGCGGGCGTCTCCCGCGGCGCCCAGCTGCACCACTTCCGCACCCGCGGCGAGCTGGTCGCCGCCGCGGTCGAGCACCTGGGCGCGGAGAGCGTCCAGCACCTGAGGGACCGCGCCCGCGAGGCCGGGAGCACCACGGTCGCCGTGGTCGGGCTGATCGCCGACTTCTACGCCAGCGACCTGTTCACCGCCGCGCTGGAGCTGTGGGTCGCGGCCCGCACCGACCCGGACCTCAGGACCGTAGTGGTGCCGCTGGAGACCCGGCTCGGCCGGGAGACGCACCGGCTGGCGGTGGAGCTGCTGGACGCGGACGAGGGCGAGCCGGGCGTGCGCGAGGCCGTGCAGATCACCCTGGACCTGGTGCGCGGCCTGGCCCTGGCCAACCAGCTCACCGACGACCGCCGGCGCCGCGAGCGCATCGTGCGGCACTGGGCGCTGATGCTGGAGACGGCCCTGGGGAGGGCACGGTGATCCACGAGCTGCTGGCGGACCTGCGCGACGAGAGCCGCGTGCTCGACGACCTGGTGGCCGGGGCCGACTGGTCGCGGCCCACGCCCGCGCCGGGCTGGACGATCGCCCACCAGGTCGCCCACCTGCGCTGGACCGACCGCGTCGCCGTGCTGGCCGCCCGCGACCCGGCCGCGTTCGCCGAGCTGCTGCGGACGGCGACGCCCGACCTGGTCGACCGGGGCGCGGCGGAGCCGGTCACCCTGGCGGACTGGCGCGCGGGCCGGGAGGAGCTGGCCGGGGCGCTGACGGCCGTGCCGCCGGGCACGAGGGTGCCGTGGTTCGGCCCGCCGATGAGCCCGACGTCCATGGCCACCGCCCGCCTGATGGAGACGTGGGCGCACGGCCAGGACGTGGCCGACGCGCTCGGCGCGGTCCGCGAGCCCACCCGGCGGCTGCGGCACGTCGCGCACCTCGCGGTCCGCGCGTTCGGCTTCGCGTTCCTGGTCAACGGCCTGCCCGTGCCGCCGGAGCCGGTGCGGGTCGAGCTGACCGGGCCCGGCGGCGAGCCGTGGGCGTGGGGCTCGGAGGACGCGCGGGACCGGATCACCGGCCCCGCGCTGGACTTCTGCCTGCTCGCCACCCGGCGCCGCCACCGCGACGACCTCGCGGTCACCGCGGTCGGCCCGGTGGCGACCGCCTGGCTGCCCATCGCCCAGGCGTTCGCGGGTCCGCCCGGCCCGGGGCGGGAGCGCTCGTGATCCGCATCGGCAACGCCTCGGGCTTCTACGGCGACCGCTTCTCCGCGGTCCGCGAGATGCTGCGCGGCGGCGAACTCGACGTGCTCACCGGCGACTACCTGGCCGAGCTGACCATGCTCGTCCTGGGCCGCGACCGGGCCCGGGACCCGGAGCTGGGTTACGCGCGCACCTTCCTGCGCCAGCTGGAGGACGAGCTCGGCGAGGCGCTGGAGCGCGGGGTGCGGATCGTGTCCAACGCGGGCGGCCTCAACCCCGCCGGCCTGGCCAGGGCGATCGACGCGCTGGGCACCGGCGCCAAGGTCGCCCACGTGACCGGCGACGACCTGCGCGCGGACTTCCCCGGGGCGCTCACCGCCAACGCCTACCTGGGCGCGTGGGGCATCGCCGAAGCGCTCGGGGCGGGCGCGGACGTCGTGGTCACCGGCCGCGTCACCGACGCCTCGCTGGTCGTCGGCCCCGCCGCCGCGCACTTCGGCTGGGGCCGCGCGGACTGGGACCGGCTGGCCGGCGCGACCGTCGCCGGGCACGTGCTGGAGTGCGGCGCCCAGGCCACCGGCGGCAACTACGCGTTCTTCACCGAGATCGACGCCGCGCGGCCCGGGTTCCCGATCGCGGAGGTCGAGGCCGACGGGTCGGCGCTGATCACCAAGCACGCCGGCACGGGCGGCGCGGTCACCGTCGACACGGTCACCGCGCAGCTGCTCTACGAGATCGGCGACCCGGCCTACCCCGGCCCGGACGTGGTCAGCCACTTCGACACGATCCGGCTCGACCCGCACGACCGCGGGGTGCGGATCTCCGGGGTCCGGGGTTCGCCGCCGCCGGACACGCTCAAGGTCTGCCTCAACACCCTCGGCGGGTTCCGCAACTCCACCACGTTCGTGCTCACCGGCCTGGACGTGGGCGCCAAGGCGGACCTGGTGCGCCGCCAGCTGGAGGGCGCGCTCGGCGCGGACGGCCTGACCTGGACCCTGGCGCGCACCGACCGCGCCGACGCCGACACCGAGGAGACGGCCAGCGCGCTGCTCCACGTCACGATCAAGACCCCGGACCCGAAGCGCGCCAAGGCGTTCTCCCGGGCCGGCGTCGAGCTGGCACTGGCCTCCTACCCGGGCTTCCACGTCACCGCGCCGCCCGGCGACGGCACCCCGTTCGGCGTGTACCGGGCCGCCTACGTGCCGCGCGGGTCCGTGCCGCACCGGGTCGTGCTGCCCGGCGGGGAGGTGGTCGAGGTATGAGCGGGCCCACCCGAGGGGTTCCCACCCGAGGGGTGCCCACCCGGAGGGTCCCGCTCGGCACCATCGCCGGCGCCCGCTCGGGCGACAAGGGCGGCGACGCCAACCTGGGCGTCTGGGTGCGCACGGACGCCCGGTACGAGTGGCTGCGCGCCGAGCTGACCGCCACCCGGCTCGGGGAGCTGCTGCCCGAGGCGGGCGAGGTCGTCCGGTACGAGCTGCCCAACCTCAGGGCGCTGAACTTCGTGCTGCGCGGCCTGCTCGGCGACGGCGTCGCGTCCTCGACCCGGTTCGACCCGCAGGCCAAGGCACTGGGCGAGTGGCTGCGCTCCCGGCACCTGGACGTCCCGGAGGACCTGCTGTGACCACGACCGACCTGTTCGACACCCCGGAGCGCCGCGACCTGCGCGCCACCGTCCGCCGGTTCACCGAGCGGGAGGTGGTGCCGCACCTGGCCGACTGGGAGCGCGCGGGCGAGCTGCCCCGCGAGCTGCACCGGCGCGCCGCCGCCATCGGCCTGCTGGCCATCGGCTTCCCCGAGGCCGCGGGCGGCGCGGGCGACCTGCTCGACACCGTCGTGGTGACCGAGGAGCTGATCCAGGCGGGCGGCTCGTCCGGCCTGGTCGCCGCGCTGTTCACGCACGGCATCGCGGTGCCGCACATCATCGACGCGGGCGACCCGGGGCTGGTCGACCGGTTCGCCCGGCCCGCGCTGGCGGGCGAGCTGATCGGGGCGCTGGCCATCACCGAGCCCGGCGGCGGGTCGGACGTGGCGGCGCTGCGGACCACGGCGCGCCGCGACGGCGACCACTACGTGGTGGACGGGGCCAAGACCTTCATCACCTCCGGCGCGCGGGCCGACTTCGTGACCACGGCCGTGCGCACCGGCGGTCCGGGCCACCAGGGGGTGAGCCTGCTCGTGGTCGAGCGGGGCACGCCCGGCTTCGCCGTCGACCGCAGGCTGGAGAAGATGGGCTGGCACTGCTCCGACACCGCGGAGCTGTCGTTCGTCGGGGCCCGCGTGCCCGCGGCGAACCTGGTGGGCGCGGAGAACTCCGGGTTCGGGCTGATCATGCGGCAGTTCCAGGCGGAGCGGATCTCCCTGGCCGTGCAGGCGTACGCGACGGCGCAGCGCGCCCTGGACCTCACCGCGGCCTACGTCCGGCGGCGCGAGACGTTCGGCAAGCCGCTCATCGCCCGCCAGGTGGTGAGCCACCGGCTGGTGGGGATGGCGCAGCGCGTCGACCTCGCCCGCACCTACACCCGCGAGGTGGCGGCGCGCGTGGCGCGCGGCGAGGAGGCCGTGGCGCAGGTGTGCTTCGCCAAGAACGCGGCCGTCGAGGCGTGCTCCCACGTGGTGGACCAGGCCGTGCAGCTGCACGGCGGCGCGGGCTACCTGCGCGACACCGAGGTCGAGCGCCACTACCGGGACGCGCGCATCCTGGGCATCGGCGGCGGCGCGACCGAGGTGATGACCGAGCTGGCGGCGAGGCGATTGGGGTACACGGCATGAGCACGCTGCGGACCGCGCTGGACACCCGCTCCCCGGAGTACGCCGCGAACCGGGAGGCCCTGCTGGGCAAGCTCGCCGAGCTGGACGCCGAGCACGCCAGGGCGCTCGCGGGCGGCGGGCCCAAGTACACCGAGCGCCACCACCGGCGCGGCAAGCTGCTCGCCCGCGAGCGGATCGAGCTGCTGGTGGACCCGGACGGCCCGTTCCTGGAGCTGTCGCCGCTGGCCGCGTGGGGCACCGACCACCCGCTGGGCGCGAGCGTGGTCACCGGCATCGGCGTGGTCGAGGGCGTGGAGTGCGTGGTCGTCGCCAACGACCCGACCGTGCGCGGCGGCGCGAGCAACCCGTGGACGCTGCGCAAGACCTTCCGCGCCAACGACATCGCGCTGGCCAACCGGCTGCCGCTGATCGGGCTGGTCGAGTCGGGCGGCGCGGACCTGGCGAGCCAGAGCGAGATCTTCATCCCCGGCGGCCGGGCGTTCCGCGACCTGACCAGGCTGTCCGCGGCGGGCGTGCCGACGATCAGCGCGGTGTTCGGCAACGCCACCGCGGGCGGCGCGTACGTGCCGGGCCTGTCCGACTACGTGATCATGGTGAAGGACCGCGCCAAGGTGTTCCTCGGCGGCCCGCCCCTGGTCAGGATGGCCACCGGCGAGGAGTCCGACGACGAGTCGCTGGGCGGCGCGCGGATGCACGGCACCACCTCCGGCCTGGCGGACTTCGTGGCGGAGGACGAGGTGGACGCGATCCGGCTCACCCGCCGCGTGGTGGCCCGGCTGAACCGGCGCAAGCTCGGCCCGGCGCCGGGGCCCGTCGAGGCGCCGCTGTTCGACGAGGAGGAGCTGCTGGGCCTGGTGCCCACCGACCCGCGGGTGCCGTTCGACCCGCGCGAGGTGCTGGCCCGGCTGGTCGACGGCTCCCGGTTCGACGAGTTCAAGCCCGACTACGGCACGAGCCTGGTCACCGGGTGGGCCGACCTGCACGGCTACCCGGTCGGGGTGCTGGCCAACGCGCGCGGCGTGCTGTTCAGCGAGGAGGCGCAGAAGGCCACCCAGTTCATCCAGCTGGCCAACGCCGCCGACACCCCGCTGCTGTTCCTCCAGAACACCACCGGCTACATGGTCGGCGAGCGCTACGAGCAGGGCGGCATCGTCAAGCACGGCGCGATGATGATCAACGCGGTGTCCAACAGCACCGTGCCGCACCTGACCGTGGTCATGGGCGCCTCCTACGGCGCGGGCAACTACGGCATGTGCGGCCGGGCTTACGACCCCCGGTTCCTGTTCACCTGGCCCAACGCCAGGTCCGCGGTCATGGGCCCGGCCCAGCTCGCGGGCGTGCTGTCGATCGTGGCGCGGCAGGCCGCCGCCGCGAAGGGGCAGCCCTACGACGACGGGCACGACGCCGCGATGCGCCGCGCGGTCGAGGAGCAGGTCGAGCAGCAGTCGCTCGCGCCGTTCCTGTCCGGGCGGCTCTACGACGACGGCGTGATCGACCCGCGCGACACCCGCACGGTCCTCGGCCTGTGCCTGTCCGCGATCCACAGTGGACCGATCAGGGGCGCCGACGGCTACGGCGTCTTCCGGATGTGAGGTGGGGATGATCCGCAGGCTGCTGGTCGCCAACCGGGGCGAGATCGCGCGCCGCGTCGTGCGGACGTGCCGCGAGCTGGGCGTCTCGCCGGTGGCGGTGTTCTCCGACCCCGACGCGGGCGCGCCGCACGTGCGCGAGGCCGACGCGGCGGTGCGCCTGCCCGGCGCCGCGCCCGCCGACACCTACCTGCGGGCGGACCTGCTGGTGGCCGCCGCGCTGGAGGCGGGCGCGGGCGCCCTGCACCCGGGCTACGGGTTCCTGTCCGAGAACGCGGCGTTCGCCCGCGCGGTCCTGGCCGCCGGGCTGACCTGGGTCGGGCCCGACCCGGGGGTGATCGAGGCGATGGGCTCCAAGGTCACCGCGAAGCGGCGGGTGGCGGCGGCCGGCGTGCCCGTGCTGCCCGACCTGGACCCCGATGTCGTCACGGAGTTCCCCGTGCTGGTCAAGGCGTCCGCGGGCGGTGGCGGGCGCGGGATGCGCGTGGTGCGCTCGCGCGCGGAGCTGGCCGGGTGCCTGGAGTCGGCGCGGCGGGAGGCCGAGTCGGCGTTCGGCGACGGCACGGTGTTCTGCGAGCCGCTGCTGGAGCGCGCCCGGCACGTCGAGGTGCAGGTGCTCGCCGACGCCCACGGCACGGTGTGGGCGCTGGGCGAGCGGGAGTGCTCCGTGCAGCGCCGCCACCAGAAGATCATCGAGGAGACGCCGAGCCCGGCGGTGACCCCGGCGGCGCGGGCGCGGCTGGTCGACGCCGCGGTGTCCGCCGCGCGGGCCATCGGCTACGTCGGCGCGGGCACGGTGGAGTTCCTCTACGCCGACGACGGCGCGTTCCACTTCCTGGAGGTCAACACCCGCCTCCAGGTGGAGCACCCGGTCACCGAGGAGGTGTTCGGGCTCGACCTGGTGGCCTGGCAGCTCGCCGTCGCCGAGGGCGAGCGCCTGCCCGCCGCGCCGCCCGCGCCGAACGGCCACGCCGTCGAGGCCCGCCTCTACGCGGAGGACCCGGCGCGCGACTGGCGGCCCGCGAGCGGCACGCTGCACCGGTTCGCCGTGCCCGGCGCGGGGCTGCCCGGCGGCGTGCGGGTGGACAGCGGCGTGGAGGACGGCAGCGAGGTCGGCGTGCACTACGACCCGATGCTGGCCAAGGTGATCGCGTGGGCCCCGACCCGGCGCGCGGCGGTGCGCAAGCTCGCCGCCGCGCTGGCGGGCGCGCGGCTGCACGGCCTGGTCACCAACCGCGACCTGCTGGTGCGCACGCTGCGCCACCCCGCGTTCGAGGCGGGCGACACCCACACCGGGTTCCTCGACGAGCACGGCCTCACCGCGGCCCCCGAGGTGGACGCGCGGCCCGCCGCGCTGGCGGGGGCGCTCGCGCTGGCCGAGCGCCGCCGCACCGCCCTGCCGCCGGGCTGGCGCAACCTGCCCTCGCAGCCGCAGCGCGTGGTGTTCGGGCACGGAGACCGGGAGGTGGCGGTCGAGTACCGGCACACCCGCGCGGGCGTGGTGACGGACGTCGACGCGACCGTGGTGGCCGCGTCGCCGGACGCCGTCACGCTGGAGCTCGGCGGCGTGCGCGAGACGTTCCCGGTCGAGGTGCGCGGGGACCGGGTGGAGGTCGGGCCGGTGGCGCTGGTGCTGCGGCCCCGGTTCCCCGAGCGGCGGGCCGCGGGGGTCGAGGGCGCGACCGCGGCGCCCATGCCGGGCACCGTGGTGCGGGTGTCGGTCGAGGCCGGGCAGCGCGTGGAGGCGGGCGCGGAGCTGCTCGTGCTGGAGGCGATGAAGATGGAGCACCGCGTGCTCGCCGCGCACGGCGGCGTGGTCGAGCGGGTGCTCGTCGAGGCGGGTCGGCAGGTCGGTGCGGGCGAGCTGCTCGCGGTGGTGGAGGCGGGGGCGTCATGACGATCAACTTCACCGAGGGCGAGGAGCGGCGGGACCTGCGCGCGGCGGTCGCCGCCCTGGGCCGCCGGTACGGCCACGAGTACTTCACCGCCAAGGCCAGGGCGGGGGAGAAGACCGACGAGCTGTGGGCCGACGCGGGCCGGCTCGGCTACCTCGGGGTGGCCGTGCCCGAGGAGTACGGCGGCGGTGGCGGTGGCATCGGCGACCTCGCCGCGGTCTGCGAGGAGCTGGCCGCCGCCGGGTGCCCGCTGCTGCTGACGGTGGTCTCGCCCGCCATCTGCGCCACGGTCATCGCCCGCTTCGGCACCGGGGAGCAGAAGCGCCGGTGGCTGCCCGGCTTCGCGGCCGGCACCACGAAGATGGGGTTCGCCATCACCGAGCCGGACGCGGGCTCCAACGCACACCGGCTCACCACCACCGTGCGCCGCGACGGCGACGAGTGGGTGCTCGACGGCGGCAAGTACTACATCTCCGGGGTCGACGAGGTCGAGGCGGTGCTGGTGGTGGCCCGGCACGTGGCCCCCGGCGCCCCGCGCGGCGCGGGACCGGGCGACCGGCTGCGGCCGTCGCTGATGATCGTGCCGACCGACGCTCCCGGCTTCACCCACCGGCACATCCCGATGGAGCTCGTGTCCCCGGAGAAGCAGTTCACCTGCTTCTTCGACGACGTCCGGCTGCCCCTCGACGCGCTGGTGGGCGCCGAGGACGCGGGGCCGGCCCAGCTGTTCGCCGGGCTCAACCCGGAGCGGATCATGGCGGCGTCGTTCGCCACCGGCATGGCCCGCCGCGCACTGGACCTGGCGGGGGAGTACGCCCGCACCAGGACCGTCTGGGACACGCCGATCGGCGCGCACCAGGGCGTCGCGCACCCGCTGGCGCAGTGCGCGATCCAGGTCGAACTGGCGAGACTGATGACCCAGAAGGCCGCGGCTCTCTACGACGCTGGGGAGGACCGGGCCGCGGGTGAAGCGGCCAACATGGCCAAGTACGCGGCGGGGGAAGCGGTGGCGGGGGCGGTGGACCAGGCCATCCAGGTGCACGGCGGCAACGGGCTGTCGTCCGAGTACGGACTGGGCGCCATGCTGGCCGCGTCCCGGTTGTCCCGGATCGCCCCGGTCAGCCGGGAGATGATCCTGAACTTCGTGGCACAGCACACCCTGCGGCTGCCGCGCTCCTACTAGTCCCCGCCGGGGTCACCAGTCCCAGCGCAGACCGACCACGCCGGGGCCGGAGTCGAGCGCCACCGCGTAGGCGTAGCCCCAGGTGTCCACCGGGGTCTCGTGCACGTCGGTCGGTTCCCCGCCGGTCAGGCCGGTCGTGAACTGCTCGCAGCGGGAGGGCCGGCACCGCGAGTCGTACCTGACCTCCAGGACGTACTCGCGCACCGGGTGCCGGAAGCGGCGCGAGTAGGTGTTGTCGAACGTCGGGTGGTGCGGTGCGACGTGGATCAGCTCGTACTCGACGGCGGTCCGCTCGCCGCGGCGCAGCGGGCGGTCGAACAGCAGCTCGGCGACCATCAGCCCGTTGCGCGGGTCGGCGGACACCCGCCCGAGCCGGCACGAGCGCAGCGTGCCGATGACCGGCAGCGGGTCGCCGGGCAGCCGGGTGTCGTACCCCAGCAGCACGCGGTCCACGCCCGACCGCTCGGCGCGCAGCACCTGCCGCGAGCGCACCCGCCGGGTGCTGCCGTCCATGGCCAGCTCGACCTGATCGCGCAGGCTGAGCCGGGTCAGGTCCTGGTCGGTGGTGGTGTCGACGTCGGCCAGCAGCTCCGCGATCGACGCGTAGTCGTTCTCGCCGACCCAGCCCTCCGGTCCCGGCACCCGTGTCCTCGGCCTGGCCTTGCCGCGTGGCCGCGGCGGACCCAGCAGCGCGCTCAGACCCCCCTCGCCGACCTCCAGGATCTCCTCCAGGTGGCCCACGGCGGCCAGCGAGTCCGGTCGTTCGGGTCGCCGCCTGCCGGACTGCCAGTAGCTCAACGCGGCGATGCTCACGGCCACCCCGCGCCCCCGGAGCTTGTGCTGGACCCGCTCCAGGCTCAGGCCCTTCGCCCGGATCGCGGCCCGCAACGCGTCCGCGAAGGGGTCGGCCCCCGTGTCGACCCGTCGGGGATCGCGCAGTCGCGATTCCTGTCCGACGACTGGCGTTGGCATCTTCGCTCCGTTCTCCCTGTGGACAAGGCGAGCGACGTTATCGCGCGAAATCGCCGGCGCGGTACAGCCGATCGGGTTTGTCGACGTGAATTTAACCGAATCGGCCGCCGAATCCCGTCGGCGGTGGAATGTTTGAATTCTCATTAACAGCAGGGGTGTGAAGGCCCTGTTCGGGCCGATCCGGGCACCGGGCCACCCCGGTCCGCCCACCGTCGAGCATCCCGCACAGCCTTGGCTACGTGGGGTGATGTGGGGCACATCGGCGTGGTCAAGATCACTTCAGAGAGAGGTAACGAGCGCACGCGGGCGCATGTGCAGGCGCACGCGCGCCGACCTGCGGCAGGCCGCCCGGGTCGGCATAAGCGCTGGTCACACCGTCGTACCCGGACTGCGGAACGGTGTTCCACCGAGAACTGTCGAACGAGTTCTCCGCAACGGCGCGGAGAAGCCGCGCACTTCTTTCGCAAAGGCTTCGTCGGTATTTCTCCACAGTGTTGAATGGATGTCCAATGACCGACGGGCGCGGTTCTCCCCGAACCCGCGCCCGCGACGCCTCCCCGCGACCCGGCCGGGTTCGGCACACTGGGTTCCCGGCGCGCGACCCGCTCCGGTTCCCCCACCCCGCGGAGGAACGCCCATGCGCAAGCCCCCACCGGGCCTCGCCGGCGCGACCCCGGCCGCCGCCCCCGCCCCCGCCCACGCACACGCACACGCCGAGGCTGCGGTCCCGCACGCGGGCTCGCCCGACGCCGTCCCCGGCGGCTACGTGGTCAAGCCGGCCGACGTCGCGGCCGCCGACCGGGTGACCGCGCGGTACCTGGAGGCCGACCCCGCCGCCACGCCCGCGCGGGCGCGCGCCGACATCGTGCGCGAGGCCACCCCGCTGCCGTGGGCGGTCGGCTCCCGCACCGACCCCCACCCGGTGAAACCCCCTGCCACCCCTCCGGTGAACCCCCTGCCACCCCTGAGGAAGGACCTGCCGTGCGCAAGCTCCTGCCCGGCCTGGGCGTCGTAGCCCTGGCCCTCACCGCCTTCACCGTCCCCGCCCACGCCGAGGCCGCGGTCCTGCACGCGGGCTCGCCCGACGCCGTCCCCGGCAGCTACGTCGTCAAGGTCAGGGACGGCGCGCCCGACCCGGCCGACCGGCTCGCCGGGCAGGTCACCCGCACCTACACCGGCCCGTTCCGCGGTTTCGCCGCGACCCTGACCGAGCGGCAGGCGCGCCGGCTGGCCGCGGACCCCGCCGTCGAGTACGTCGAGCAGGACCAGGTCGTGCGGCCCTACGCCACCCAGGTCAACCCGCCGTGGAACCTGGACCGCATCGACCAGCGCGCCCTGCCGCTGGACCGCGCCTACAGCTACACCTCCACCGGCCGCGGCACCCGGGCCTACGTCATCGACACCGGCCTGAACACCACCCACCCCGAGCTGGTCGGCCGCGCCTGCGGCGGCTGGGACGTGATCGAGAACGACGGCGTCCCGCAGGACGGCAACGGCCACGGCACCGCCGTCGCGGCGGTGATCGCCAGCCGGACCTACGGCGTGGCCAAGGAGGGCCTGGTGTGCGGCGTCCGGGTGCTCGACGCCTCCGGCAGCGGCACCACCGCCGGCGTCGTCGCGGGCATCGACTGGGTGGCCCGCAACCACGTCAAGCCGGCCTCGGCGAACCTCAGCCTGGGCGGCGGCGCCTCGACCGCGGTCGACGACGCCGTGCGCCGGCTCATCGCGGCGGGCGTCACCGCCTCGGTGACCGCGGGCGGCAGCAACACCGACGCGGCGAACTCCTCCCCGGCCCGGGTGCGCGAGGCCATCACCTCGGGCGCGTCCACCGCCACCGACACGCGCGCCCCGTTCTCCAACTACGGCAGCGTGGTCGACGTGTACGCGCCGGGCGTGAACATCACCGTGCCGTGGGGCTCGGGCGGGACCAACACGCTCAGCGGCACGTCGTTCGCCACCGCGCACGTCACCGGCGTGACCCTGCGGTACCTCCAGTTCAACCCGACGGCGACCCCGGCGCAGGTGCACGCCGCCGTGGTCGCCGAGGCGACGCCGCTGTCCTGGGGCCGGCTGCTCCACTGGTCACCCACCAGGTGAGCCGAGGGGGTGAGCCGGCGGCGCGCCACCGGCTCACCCCGGCCACCCCGCCCCGGTGAAGCCGAACGCGGTGGCCGGGCGGGACGGCGGCGCCGAGGGTTCTACCACGTCTCCCACTTTTCGGGAAACCGCAGGTCACTCGGATTGTTGACGCAGTCGAACCAACTGGGAAAAGTTCACACTTCCGGACAAACCACCTGGTTGCTTACGTTGTGACCGTCAGCGAGGGCAAGGTGGCCCAACGTCACCCACCCGAGCCCTGCAAGCTCCTCGGGTTGAGGTCGGGCCACCGCATCGTAGAAGGAAGCCGCATGCGACAGTCACGACAGGTCCGGGTCCTGGCCGGTGTCGGGGCGACGGCGCTCGCCGTTACCGCGACGTCCCTGTTGGCCGCCCCGGCGCAGGCCGCCGAGGGCGAGATCCGCGCCGCGGACGCCGCGCACAAGGTGCAGAACCACTTCATCGTCAAGCTCAAGGACGGCTCCGCCGCGTCCGCGGACGGCCTGGCGAAGCAGTACGGCGGTCAGGTCGACACCGTCTTCAGCAAGGCGCTCAACGGCTTCACCGTGTCGCTGCCCGAGAAGGCCGCCAAGCGGCTCGCGGCCAACCCGGCCGTCGAGTACGTCGAGCAGGACCAGGTCTTCACCACCCAGGCCACGCAGACCAACGCCACCTGGGGCATCGACCGCATCGACCAGCGCAACCGGCCGCTGAGCACCACCTACAACTACACCTCCACCGGCTCGGGCGTGAACGTCTACGTCATCGACACCGGTGTGCGCATCTCGCACAACGACTTCGGCGGCCGCGCCCGCAACGGCTACGACGCGGTCGAGAACGACAGCGTCGCCCAGGACGGCAACGGCCACGGCACGCACGTCGCGGGCACCATCGCCGGCAGCACCTACGGCGTGGCCAAGGGCGCGACCGTCTACGGCGTCCGCGTGCTGAACAACGCCGGCTCCGGCACCACCGCCGACGTGGTCGAGGGCATCGACTGGGTGACCAACAACCACGTCAAGCCGGCCGTGGCGAACATGTCGCTGGGCGGCGGCGCCTCCACCACCATCGACGCGGCCGTGCGCCGCTCGATCGCGGCGGGCGTCACCTACTCCCTCGCGGCGGGCAACAGCAACGCCAACGCGTCGGGCTTCTCCCCGGCCCGCGTGACCGAGGCCATCACCGTCGGCGCGACCACCAACACCGACGCCCGCGCCAGCTACTCGAACTACGGCTCGGTCGTGGACATCTTCGCGCCCGGCTCGTCGATCACCTCGGCGTGGTACACCAGCAACACCGCCACCAACACCATCAGCGGCACCTCGATGGCGGCCCCGCACGTCGCCGGCGCGGCGGCCCGCTACCTCCAGGGCAACCGCGCGGCCACCCCGGCCCAGGTGGCGAGCTACCTGGTCGCCCAGGCGACCACCGGCGTGGTGGGCAGCCCCGGCTCGGGTTCCCCGAACCGCCTGCTCTACCTGGCGCCGACCGCCTGACCCGCTCCACCCGCCGGTTCGGGGCCGTCCCTCCACGGGGGCGGCCCCGTCCGCGTTCGCGGCCCCGGTCCGGCCCGGCCCGGTCCTCCCGGAGCCGCCGCGGACCGCCGCCCCGGTCGTGGGCGAAACCTGGTGGCGCCGGCCACGGGGCCGTTGGCTAGCCTTGACGACCGACCGTCAGTTGAGCTACCCCGAGGAGAGCTGTACCCGTGATGCGCACGCACGAGGCCGGGAAGCTCCGCGCCGAGCACGCCGGGCAGTCCGTCACCCTGACCGGGTGGGTGGCCCGCAGGCGCGATCACGGCGGTGTCATCTTCATCGACCTGCGGGACGCCTCCGGCGTGGCCCAGGTGGTGTTCCGCGAGGGCGAGATGGCCGAGCGCGCCCACCGCCTCCGCTCGGAGTTCGTGGTCAAGGTCGTCGGCGAGGTGTCGCGCCGCCCCGAGGGCAGCGAGAACCCCGACCTGCCCACCGGCCAGGTCGAGGTCTACGCCTCCTCCCTGGAGGTGCTCAACGAGGCGGCCCCGCTGCCGTTCCAGCTCGACGACCACCTGGAGGTCGGCGAGGAGGCCCGCCTCCGGCACCGCTACCTGGACCTGCGCCGCAGCGGCCCGGCCAAGGCGGTCCGCCTGCGCAGCGAGGCCAACCGGATCGCCCGCGAGGTGCTGCACGCGGAGGACTTCGTCGAGGTCGAGACCCCGACGCTGACCCGCTCCACCCCTGAGGGCGCCCGCGACTTCCTGGTGCCCGCCCGCCTGCGCCCCGGCTCCTGGTACGCGCTGCCGCAGTCGCCGCAGCTGTTCAAGCAGCTGCTGATGGTCGGCGGCCTGGAGCGCTACTACCAGATCGCCCGCTGTTACCGGGACGAGGACTTCCGCGCCGACCGGCAGCCGGAGTTCACCCAGCTCGACATCGAGATGAGCTTCGTCGAGCAGGACGACGTGATCGCCCTGTCGGAGAAGATCATCCGCGCGCTGTGGAAGGACCTGGCCGGGCACGAGGTCAGCCTGCCGATCCGTCGGATCAGCTACGCCGAGGCCATGGCCAAGTACGGCTCGGACAAGCCCGACCTGCGCTTCGGCCTGGAGCTGACCGAGCTGACCGAGTACTTCAAGGACACCCCCTTCCGGGTGTTCCAGGCCCAGTACGTGGGCGCGGTCGTCATGCCCGGCGGCGCCTCCCAGCCGCGCCGCACCCTCGACGCCTGGCAGGAGTGGGCCAAGCAGCGCGGCCACCGGGGCCTGGCCTACGTGCTGGTCGGCGAGGACGGCACGCTCGGCGGCCCGGTCGCCAAGAACCTCTCCGACGCCGAGCGCGACGGCCTGGCCAAGGCCGTGGGCGCGAACCCCGGCGACTGCGTGTTCTTCGCCGCGGGCGACCCGGACGGCGCGCGCGCCCTGCTCGGCGCGGCCCGGGTGGAGATCGCCCACCGGGTCGGCCTCGTCGAGGAAGGCGCCTGGTCGTTCGTCTGGGTCGTCGACTTCCCGATGTTCGAGGCCGCCGACAAGAGCGACGACGTCGCGGTCGGCAGCGGCAAGTGGACCGCCCTGCACCACGCGTTCACCTCCCCGACCCCGGAGTGGGCCGACCGGCTGGAGGAGGAGCCGGGCAGCGCCTTGGCCTACGCCTACGACATCGTCTGCAACGGCAACGAGATCGGCGGCGGCTCGATCCGAATCCATCGTGCCGACGTGCAGCAGAAGGTCTTCGGGATCATGGGCATCGGCCCGGAGGAGGCGCAGGAGAAGTTCGGCTTCCTGCTCGACGCCTTCAAGTACGGCGCCCCGCCGCACGGCGGCATCGCGTTCGGCTGGGACCGCATCGCCATGCTGATCGGCGGTTACGACTCGATCCGCGAGGTCATCGCGTTCCCCAAGAGCGGCGGCGGCTACGACCCGCTGACCGCGGCGCCCGCGCCGATCACCGCGCAGCAGCGCAAGGAGGCGGGCGTGGACGCCAAGCCCGCGGCGGACAAGCAGCAGTAAGACCGTGCTGCACCTGCGGGCCGTGAGCCCGGTCGACCGCACCGACCGGGTGCTCGACCTGCTCCGGGAGCACCCCGGCGTGACGCACCTGGTGCTGGTGCGCGGCGCCGCCGTCCGCCCCGCGGGCGACGTGGTCGAGGCCGACGTCGCGCGGGAGGCCACCGACGAGGTGGTGGCCTCCCTGTGCGCGCTCGGCCTGGACCGCGACGGCGGGGTCACGCTGGAGGTCATCGACACCGCGCTGTCCGACGCGGCCGACCGCGCCGAGGCGTCCGTGCCGGGCGACGGCGCGGACGCCGTGGTGTGGGAGGAGCTGATCGCCCGCACCGGCGAGGAGTCCCGGCTCAACACCACGTTCCAGGCGTTCCTGACCATCGCGTGCCTGCTCACGGCGGTCGCGGTGGTCACCGACTCCCCGGTCACCCTGGTCGGCGCGATGGTGGTGGGCCCGGAGTTCGGGCCGCTGGCCGCCATCGCGGTCGGCCTGGTGCTGCGGCGCTGGGACCTGGTGCGCCGGGCCGGCGCCGCGCTCGCCCTCGGGTTCCCGCTGGCGATGCTGATCACCGCGTTCGGCGCGTGGCTCGGCTCCTACACCGACCTGTTCGACCGGGACCTGGCGCTGGCCGGGCACCAGGTGGACTTCGTGTTCGAGGTCGGCCCGTTCTCCTTGATCGTGGCCCTGCTGGCGGGCGCGGCCGGGATGCTGTCGATGACGTCGGCCAAGTCGGCGGCGCTCGTCGGGGTGTTCATTTCGGTCACCACCGTGCCCGCGGCGGGCTACGCCGCGGTCGCCGCCGTTCTCGGGGAGTGGGACATATGCCTCCGTTCGATCACGCAGCTGGCGGTGAACCTGGTGGGCGTCGTGGTGGCCGCGGCGCTGGTCCTGGCGGTGCGCAACCGGCGTCGCCGGCCCCGTGACGTGGGCAGACCGCTGTCGACCGGCTGATCGGCGCGCCAATCCGGCCAAAAGGTGGCACCGGGTGCCGGGTGAGCACTACCGTCACGGTGCCCGGACGGGTTCTGTCACGTCGGTCGCCACCGGGGGTAGGGTCGGAGGCAATGAGCTTGGACATCACCGCCGGCCCCCAGGACATCGACGACGCTGCCCCCTCCGAGCTGGACGACGCGGTGAAGGCGGCGGAGTCCGTGTTGAGCGGGAGGTTCGGAGCGCCGGTCCGGCTGGCCGACCCGGAGGACCTCGGGGGAGCGGGCCGGTCCGTGGTGGCGCGCGTCCGCGTGACGCGCACCCCGTTCTCGCTGCCCCGCACGCTGGTGCTCAAGCGCTACCCCTCGCCGGTGGCCGACCGCGACCCGTTCGCGCACGAGGTGGTGAGCCACAAGCTGCTCACCGCGCTGCCCGGCGAGGACCGGCTGACCCCGGAGCTGGTGGCGCAGGACAACGCCAAGCGGCTCGTCGTGCTGGAGGACCTCGGCAAGGCGCCCCGGCTGGCGGAGAAGCTGCTCGGCTCGGACGCGCGGACCGCCGAGCGGGGCCTGCTGGCCTGGGCGCACGCCATGGGCCGGCTGCACGCGGCGACCGCCGGGCGCGACGCCGACTTCGACGCGCTGATGCGCCGCCAGGGCAGCCAGTGCTGCGCCGACCCCATCGCGGTGGACGTGCACGCGGCGCTGGCCGGCCTGCCCGACCTGCTCGCCGGGTCGCTGGGGGTGTCCACGCCGGAGCCGGTGCGGGAGTTCTCCGACCAGGCCGTGCGCGGGTTCGCCACGTCCCGCAGGCGGGCGTTCAGCCCGTCCACCTCCTGCCCGGACAACCACCTGGTGACCAGCCGGGGCGTGCGCTTCCTGGACTTCGAGGGCGGCTGCGTGCGGGACGTCGTGTTCGACGCCGCGTGCCTGCGGGTGCCGTTCCCGTCGTGCTGGTGCGCCTACGGCCTGCCGGCGGGCATGTCGGAGGCGATGGTCGCGGCGTGGCGGGCCGAGGTGTCGTCGGTGTGGCCGGACCTGGACGACGACGCGGTCTTCCTGCCCCGGCTGCTGGAGGCGCAGCTGCTGTGGGTGTGGCTGGGCACGTGGCGCGCCCTGCCCGGCCTGGGCGCGGCGCTGCCCTCGGGCCACCGGCCGCTGGACTCGCCGCCGCGCGGCCAGGTGCTGGTGGCGCGGTGGGTGCGGCTGCGGGCCGACGCGCTCGCGCTGGGGGTCAAGCACGTGGCGGCGCACGCCGATGACGTGGTCTCGGCGCTGGTCTCGCGGTACGGGGCGGCGGTGGTGGAGCTACCGCTGTACCCGGCGTTCCGCTAGCGTTTCGCCGCCGGCCGCCGGCCGGCGGCCGCCAGCCGCCAGCTGGCCCGGCTGGCCCCGCTGTCCAGCCTGCCAGCCCCGCCGGCCAGCCAGCCCGGCGGCTGGCCAACCAGCCCGGCCAACCCCAGCCCGGCGAGCCGCCTCCGCCCCGCGACGGCTAACCCAGCGGGTAGACCGTAGACCCGCCCACGTCGACCGCCTCGAAGTTGGCCGCCACCCACTCGGAGATCTCCCCGCCCCCACCCCGGCCACCCGGACCAGGTCCCTCGCCGACGAAGTAGCCGACCCGCCCCTCGGCGACGTAGCGCTGGAACTCCTCCAGCGTGGGCGCGGGGTCGCCGCCGCTCCAGCCGCCGATGCCGATGACCGACCTGCCGGAGGCCAGGGCCAGCCCCGCGGCGCTCTGCGCGCTGAGCGTGGCGGCGGCCCACGTGCGGTCGGTGCCCTTGAGCAGGTCGACCAGCTCGGCGGAGACCCCGCCGGCGATCTCGTCGCCCCCACCGGGACCGCCGCCCGCCCCCGCGTACGCCGCGGGCCCGGACAGGGGGATGGACCCGCTGTGCGGGGTGGCGGCGGTGGCGAACCCGAACGCGGCCGAGGACAGCACCGCGGTGAGCGCGGCGAGGGCCGCGACCCGGCGCACGCCCATCACGACCGCCGTGGCCACCGGCACGGTCAGCGCGAGCACCACCCAGCGGAGGGCGGGCGCCCAGTCGGGGTGGCGGGCGAGCAGCGCGAAGCCCCAGAACCCGGCGGCGGCCACCACGAGCGCGAGCGCCACGCGCGCCGGCAGGTGCCGACGACCCCGCCACAGCTCGCGCCCGGCGATGGCGACGAGCGCGGCGACGCCCGGTGCCACGGCGACCGTGTAGTACGGGTGGGTGATGCCGCTCATGAAGCTGAACACGACCCCGTTGACCAGCACCCACAGGCCCCAGAGCACCAGCGCGGCGCGGGTGCGGTCGGTGCGCGGCGCGCGGCGGGTGAACCACAGCCCGGCCACCAGCCCGATCAGCGCGGCGGGCAGCAGCCACGAGATCTCGCCGCCCATGCTCGCCCCGAACAGCCGGTCGGCGCCGGTGCGGCCGCCGAAGCCGATGTTGCCGTTGCCCGTGCCACCACCCACACCACCCGCACCGCCGCCGCCACCGAAGATGCGGCCCAGGCCGTTGTAGCCCAGCGCCAGCTCCCACAGCGAGTCGTTGGAGGAGCCGCCGATGTAGGGGCGCGACCCCGCCGGCCACAGCTCGACCAGCAGGACGAACCACCCCGCCGACCCGACCACCGCGAGCCCCGCGCCCAGCAGGTGCAGGAACCTCCGGCCCGGGGAGGTCGGCGCGGCCAGCAGGTAGGCCGCGGTGAACGCGGGCAGCACCAGCAGCGCCTGGCCCATCTTGGCCAGGAACGCGAACCCGACCGCCACGCCGGCCAGCGCCAGCCACCGACCGGAGGCCGTCTCCAGCGCCCGCACCGTGCAGTAGGCCCCGGCGACCAGGAGCAGCACCAGCAGCGCGTCGGGCAGGTTGAACCGGAACACCAGCACGGCCACCGGGGTCACCGCGAGCGCCGCGCCCGCCAGCAGCCCGGCTACCGGGCCGGAGGTCCGCTTCACGGTGGCGTGCAGCAGCCACACCGCCAGCACGCCCTCGATCGCCTGCGGCGCGAGCGCGGTCCAGCTGGAGAAGCCGAAGACCCGCGCGAACAGCCCGCTGACCCACAGCGCGGCCGGCGGCTTGTCGACGGTGATCACGCCACCCGCGTCCGAGCCGCCGAACAGCCAGGCGGTCCAGCTCCGCGCGCCCGCCTGGGTGGCGGCGGCGTAGTAGCTGTTGCCCCAGCCGGAGGCGGTGAGGTCCCACAGGTACAGCACCGCGGTGCCGGCCAGCAGCACGACCAGCGCGGGGGTGGTCCAGCCCCGGTCCGGGGTCGGCGCGTCGTGCGCCGCCGGGGCGGGTGCGCTCAGGGTCGCGGTCATCGGGTGGTCTCCAGGGTTCGGGTGTCGGTGTTCTCGGGGACGACGTCCGCGTGCGCGCCGGTCCCGGCGGGCGGGCGCAGGCGGAAGACCCAGTTGCGCAGCAGGAGGAACCGCAGCACGGTGGCCGGCAGGTTGGCCACCACGACGGCGGCCAGCTCGGCGTGACCGCCGGGCGGAGCGATCCGGTGCGCCAGCGCGAGCGCGCCGCTGGTCAGCCCGAGGCCCAGGGCGAGGACGAGCAGCCCCTCGAACTGGTGCCGCCCCGCGTGCCGCCTCCCGCGCACGCCGAAGGTGAACCGGCGGTTCGCCGCGGTGTTGCCGATCGCGGTGACCAGCAGCGCCACCAGGTTCGCGCCCTGCGCGCCCACCCCGCCGCGCAGCAGCACGAACAGCAGCAGGTAGGCCAGGGTGCTGACCACGCCGATCGCGCTGAACCGCACCAGCTGCCGCACCAGCCCCGCGGGGACGCCGGGCGCGTGCGGCTCCAGCGGTCGCCTGCCCAGTTGGGCGCTCAGCTCGCCGACGGGGATGCGCCCGGTCGCCAGGCCGCGCATCACCCGGGCCACGCCCCGCAGGTCGGCCACCGCGGTGGGGACGATGTCCACCCGGCTGTCGGGGTCGTCGACCCAGTCCACCGGGACCTCGTGGATGCGCGCGCCCGCGCGTTCGGCCAGCACCAGCAGCTCGGTGTCGAAGAACCAGCCGGTGTCCTCCACGTGCGGCAGCAGCCGGCGCGCCACGTCGGCGCGGATGGCCTTGAACCCGCACTGGGCGTCGGTGAAGCGGGCGGCGAGCGTGCCGCGCAGGATCAGGTTGTAGCAGCGGGAGACGAACTCCCGCTTGGGCCCGCGCACGACCCGCGCGCCGCGGGCGAGCCGGCTGCCGATCGCCAGGTCGGAGTGGCCGGAGACCAGCGCCGCCACCAGCGGCGCCAGCGCGGCCAGGTCGGTGGACAGGTCGACGTCCATGTAGGCCAGCACCGCGGCGTCCGAAGTGGACCAGACGGCCTTGAGCGCGCGGCCCCGGCCCTTGTGCGGCAGGTGCACGGCCGTCACGCCGGGCAGCTCGCGGGCCAGCGCGTCGGCGACCTCGGCGGTCCGGTCGGTGCTCGCGTTGTCCGCGATGGTGATCCGGAAGGTGTAGGGGAAGCCGCGGACGAGGTCGGCGTGCAGCCTGCGCACGCACGGCGCGAGGTCGCGTTCCTCGTCGTGCACGGGGACCACCACGTCGAGGACCGTGGTCGTCGGGAACGTCGCGGGTGTCATGGGCCCACCGTCGCGGGACGGGCTGGGCGCTTCGTGTGTCATGCCTGTGCCCCGGCTGTGAGGTCGTAGACGGCCACGCCGTCCACGGTGGTGGCGGTGAAGTTCTCCTCGACCCACTCGGCGATCCGCTCGGACGCGTCGCTGCCGCTCTCGGCGGGCATCCCCGCGCCGCCGAGGAAGTAGTGGACCTGGCCCTCGGCCACGAGCCGCCGGAACTCCTCCGGCGTCGGCGCGGGATCGGTGCCGTTGAACCCGCCGACGGCCATCACCGGCTTCCCGCTGCCGAGCTGGAACCCGGCCGCGTTGTTGGACCCCACCGCCGCCGCGGCCCACGTGGAGCCGTCGCTGTCGCGCAGCAGCGCCACCAGTTCCTCGCCGGGCTCACCGGCGTTCAGCAGGCCACCGGGCCCGCCCTTGCCGCCGACGCGCGAGAGGAACGTCCCGCCGCCGGTCCGGGCCGGTCCCGCGCTGGGGATCGCGCCGGAGTGCGGGGTGGCGGCCGTGGCCACCGAGTAGGCGCCGGGCCCGAGCAGCGCGGCGACCAGCGCGACCGGCACGACCACCGCGGCGGGCGCGACCGCGGCCAGGAACAGGCCCACCGCGGCCACCAGGCCGAGCACCAGCACCACCGAGGCGAGCGGCACGGACCAGTCCCGCAGCAGGAGGTGGCACTGGAGCGCCGACACGGCCGCCGCGCCCGACAGCGCCGCCGCGGCGACCGGTTCCCGCCGCTCGCGCCACAGGGCGACCGCGCCGATCCCGACCAGCCCGCCGACGGCCGGCGCCAGGGCCACCGTGTAGTAGGCGTGGATGATCCCGTTCATCGAGCTGAACACCGCGGCGGTGACCACGAGCCAGCCACCCCACAGCGCCAGCCCGACCCGCTCGGCCCGGCCCTGTCCGGTCGGCCCCCGCCCGGCGCGGTCCTGCCCGGCTTGGCCCTGCCCGATCCCGCCCCGCCCGGCCGCCCACCAGCCCGCGACGAGCAGCACCACCGCGGTCGGCAGCAGCCAGGCGATCTGGTCGCCCATCTCCGCGCCCAGCAGCCTGCTCCACCCGGTGGCGCCCCAACCGCCACCACCGCCGACGCTGCCGACCTCCTCCCCGGTCAGCCGGCCCAGACCGTTGTAGCCCAGCGCGAGTTCGAGCACGCTGTTCTCCTGCGAGCCGCCGATGTGGGGCCGGAAGTCGGCGGGCACCAGCTCGACGACCAGCACCCACCAGCCGCCCGCGACCACCACCGCACCCAGCGCGGCGACCAGGTGCCCGACCTTCCGGCCGAGCCCGGCGGGCGCGAACGCCAGGTACACCAGGCCGAAGGCGGGCAGCACCAGGAACGCCTGGAGCATCTTGGCCAGGAACGCGAAGCCCACCGCCGCGCCCGCCAGGACCAGCCACCGGGGCGAGGCGGTCTCGGTGGCCCGCACCACGCAGTACGCCCCGGCCACGAGCAGCAGCACCAGCAGCGCGTCGGGGTTGTTGAACCGGAACATCAGCACCGCGACCGGCGTCAGCGCCAGCACCGCGCCCGCGATCAGCCCGGCCGCCTCACCGGCCGTGCGGCGCACCGCGGCGTGGAGCAGCGCCACGCTCGCCACGCCCATCAGCGCCTGGGGGACCAGGATGCTCCACGCGTCGACCCCGAACAGCCGGGCCGACAGTCCCATGACCCACGTCGCCGCCGGCGTCTTGTCGACGGTGATGGCGCCCGCGGCGTCGGTGGCGCCGAAGAACCACGCGTGCCAGCTCTCCGCCCCGGCCTGGGCGGCGGCGGAGTAGTAGGCGTTGGCCCACCCGGAATCGCCCAGGCGCCACAGGTACAGCACCGCCGTCCCGACCGACAACAGCAACAGGGGTAGTCGCGCTCGCATGGGCCGAGCGTGTCCGGCCGGCCTGGGTGGTCCTTGTGGCCGCGCTGTGAGCCGGCTGTGCGCGTCGCGGCACCCGCGTCGGTAACGCCTTCGCCTTCGCCGGCGGCAGTGCCGGCACCAGCACCAGCACCAGCACCGGCGTCAGCGCGGCAACCGGACCGTGAACGTGGTCCGGCCCGGCCGGCTCGTCACCCGCACGTCGCCCCCGTGCGCCGCCACCACGGCGGCCACGATCGACAGCCCCAGCCCGGTGCTGCCCGCCGCCCGCGAGCGGGACGTGTCGCCGCGCGCGAACCGCTCGAACACCTCGCCCTGCGCCTCCTGCGGGATGCCGGGCCCGTCGTCGGTGACCGCCACCTCCACCGCGCCGCCGCCGGTGGACAGCGACGTCACCACCGTGGTCCCGGGCGGGGTGTGCACGCGGGCGTTGGACAGCAGGTTCGCCAGCACCTGGTGCAGCTTGTGCTCGTCCCCGGTGACCAGCACCGCCTCCGGCGGCAGCCGCAGCCGCCACTCGTGGTCGGGGCCCGCGATCCGCGCGTCGGCGGCGGTGTCCACCACCAGCCGCGACAGGTCGACCGGCTCGCGGCCCAGCGGCCGGCCCGCGTCCAGCCGCGCGAGCAGCAGCAGGTCCTCCACCAGCGAGGTCATCCGCACCGCCTCGGACTCCACCCGCCGCATGGCGTGCCCGACCTGCGGCGGCACCTCGTCGGTGCTGCGGCGGGTCAGCTCGGCGTACCCGCGGATCGCGGCCAGGGGCGTGCGCAGCTCGTGGCTCGCGTCGGCGACGAACTGCCGGACCCGCGTCTCGCTGGCGTGCCTGGCCTCCAGCGCGCCACCGACGTGGCCGAGCATCCTGTTCAGCGCCAGGGCGACCTTGCCGACCTCCGTGCCGGGGTTGGTGTCCTGCTCGGGCACCCGCTCGGCCAGCGCCACCTCACCCTGGTGCAGCGGCAGCTCCGCCACGCGGGCGGCGGTGTCGGCGACCCGGTCCAGCGGCCGCAGCGCGCGGCGCACCACGAACGTCCCGGCCAGGCTCACCGCCAGCAGCCCGGCCAGCGACACCCCGCCCAGGATCAGGCCCAGCCGCCACACCGTGCTGTTCACGCCGTCCAGCGACAGGCCGGTGAACACCACCTCGCCCGTCCGCGCGGGGGTGGCGACCACCCGGAACTCGCCGAGGTCCCCGCCCAGGTCCACGGTGCGCGGCGCGGCGCCCGTGCCCGAGGCCACCAGCGCGCTCACGTCGGCGGGCAGGTCCTCGGCCTCGGCGCTGTCGTCGAGCCGCACGCCCGCGGGCGCGCGGCCCGGGTCGAGCACGACCAGCAGCGTGCCGGTGCCGACCCCCGGGCCGGTCAGCGGGTCGTCGGGGCGCTTGCCCGGCGGTGGCGGCAGCGCGCGGGTGACGCGGTCGGCGGTGCGGCCGAGCTCCTCGTCCAGCTTGTCGGTCAGGAAGTCGCGCAGCGCGAACCCGCTCACCACGCCGATGACCGCGCACACCACGGCGAGCAGGGCCAGCTGCCCCACGACCAGCCGCGTGCGCAGCGACCACGCCCTAGGGCGCAGGTTTGAGGACATAGCCCGCGCCCCGCATGGTGTGGATCATCGGCGGCCGGCCCGCGTCGATCTTCTTGCGCAGGTAGGAGATGTAGAGCTCGACGATGTTGGCCTGGCCGCCGAAGTCGTAGCTCCACACCCGGTCCAGGATCTGCGCCTTGGACAGCACCCTGCGGGGGTTGCGCATCAGGTACCGCAGCAGCTCGAACTCGGTCGCGGTCAGGTCGACCGACGTGCCCCCGCGGCGCACCTCGCGCGTCTCCTCGTCCAGCACCAGGTCGCCCACCACCAGCTCGGTGCCCGCGGTCGCCCCGGTGACGCCGGTGCGGCGCAGCAGGCCGCGCAGCCTGAGCACGACCTCCTCCAGGCTGAACGGCTTGGTGACGTAGTCGTCGCCACCCGCGGTGAGCCCGGCGATGCGGTCCTCCACGGCGTCCTTGGCGGTCAGGAACAGCACCGGCAGGCCGGGCGCGTCGGCGCGCAGCCGGCGCAGCACCTCCAGGCCGTCGAAGTCGGGGAGCATGACGTCCAGCACGACCACGTCCGGGTGGAACCCGCGCGCCACGCGCACGGCGGACGTGCCGTCCAGCGCGGTGCGCACCTCCCACCGCTCCATCCGCAGCGCCATGCACATCAGCTCGGCGAGGGTGGACTCGTCGTCCACCACCAGGACGCGCACGGGACTGCCGTCCGGGCGGCGGAGTTCGGGGGACGGCCCTGCTGCGGACACTGAGCGCATGCTCCCATCGTGTGCGCGGCCCTTGAGCCCCTGCTGTGCCGGTCCTGTGTACCACCTGTGAACCACCGCCGGGGCTGCCGAGGCACGGCGGCCGACGCACAGCGGCCGCCCAAGGACCGCACAGCCCACGCACAGGCGGGCCCGCGACCGTGGTCGCCATGAGCACCGAACCCGAGAACCCGACCTGGGGGGACCCGCCGCCGCAGGCCGCCCCCGGTCCCGGCTGGAACGGCCGCCGGACCCTCGTCGCGATCGCCGTCGCCGTGGGCATCGCCGCGGCCGGCGGTGGCGTCATCTACGCCGCCGGCAACTCCGAGGCCGCCCGGCAGGGCCTGGGCGGACCGCGCGGCTACGGCGTGAAGGGCGGTCCCGGCGGCCTGGTGGTGATGGGCGGCCCGTTCGGGGACGCGCAGCACGGCGAGTTCCAGAACGGCGAGGTCACCGAGGTCTCCGACGCCTCCATCACGGTCAAGAGCCCCGACGGCTACACCACGACCTACCGGGTGGACGAGGACACCCGGGTCAACGGCGGCCAGGGCGACCTGGCCGACATCGACACCGGCGACACCGTCACCGTCGTGGCCTCCGGCGCCACCGCCGACGCCGTGCTGGAGGGCAATGCCGTGCGGGGCGACGGCGGCGGCAGGCAGCAGTCCGGCGACCGGCCGCCGGCGGACGGGCGGGGAACGCCCCCGACCCGGTAGAACTACCGGTATGAAGCGACTGGCGCTCTCGGCGCTGCTGGCCGTGCTGGCCCTGGTCGGGGTCGCGTCCCCGGCGTTCGCCCACACCGAGCTGATCTCCAGCGACCCGGCCGACGGGGCGACCCTGGCCCAGCGGCCCCAGCAGCTGACGCTGACGTTCAGCGAGCCGGTGCCCGCGGAGAGCGCCGGCATCACCGTGACCGGCCCGGACGGCGCGGCGTGGCCGCTGGGCGAGATCAGCGCCCGGGGCTCCAGCCTGGTCGTGCCCCTGAAGGCGAGCGGCTCGCCCGCCGGGCAGCACGCGCTGGCCTGGCGGGTCGAGTCCCTCGACGGCGACTTCGTGGACGGCGTGATCACCTTCACCCTGCCCGCGCCGGCCACCGGGCAGGCCCCGACCACCAAGGCCGGGACCCCGCCCACCGAGGCCCCTCCGGTCACCACGACGGAGGCCGCCACCAGCAGCGCGGCGGCGACCACCACCACCGCGACCACGGCGGCCACCACGTCGTCCGCCGTCGCCACCGCCACCGCCGCGGAGGAGGACGGCGGCGGGGTGCCGGTGTGGGTGTGGGTGCTGGCCGCGGTCGCGCTGGCGGCCGTCGGCGTGGCGGTCGCGCTGGGCCGCCGCCGCTCCGCCGCGGCCGACGACGGGGCGTCCACCGGGGCGACCGACGGGGCCGCGACCACCGCCGACCGCGCCGACGACGCCGGTTGAGGGTTTTCCGGTCGAGCGGTCAACCGTCAATGGCTACGGTCACCCCATGACCGGATCCCCCCTGCACCGCCGCGCCCTCCTCGCGGGCGGTGCCGCGACCGTGCTCGCCGCGACCGGTTTCCACTCGACGGCGCACGCCGCCCCGGACGACCGGACCGCCGGCGCGCGCCGGTTCACGCTGACCGTGCTCGGCACCACCGACCTGCACGGCAACGTCTTCAACTGGGACTACTTCGCCGACCGCGAGTTCGACGACAGCGCCCACAACGACATCGGCCTGGCGAAGCTGTCCACCCTGGTCAAGGCGATCCGCCGGGAGCGCGGCGCGCACCGCACCCTGCTCGTCGACGCGGGCGACACCATCCAGGGCACCCCGCTGGCCTACTACTACGCCAAGGTGGAGCCCATCGGCCGCCGCAAGGCGCACCCGATGGCCACCGCCATGAACGAGCTGGGCTACGACGCCGCGGCCCTGGGCAACCACGAGTTCAACTACGGCATCCCCCTGCTGCGCGAGTTCGAGAAGCAGCTCGACTTCCCGCTGCTGGCCGCCAACGCGGTCGACTCGGCCACCGGCCGGCCCGCGTTCCGCCCCTACGTGGTCAAGACCGTGTGGCGCACCGGCTCCGCGCCGCTGCGGGTGGGCGTCCTCGGCCTGACCAACCCGGGCATCGCCATCTGGGACAAGGCGCACGTCGAGGGGAGGATGACCTTCCCGGGCGTGCTGGAGCAGGCGCGCCACTGGGTGCCGAGGGTCCGCGCCGCGGGGGCCGACCTGGTCGTCGTCGCCGCGCACTCGGGCGCGGACCTGTCCTCCTCGCTGGGCGACCTGCTGCCGTTCCCGGAGAACTGCTCGGCGCTGGTCGCCGAGGAGGTGCCCGGCATCGACGCGATCCTGGTCGGCCACGCGCACACCGAGATCGCGCAGCGGTTCGTCACCAACCGGGACACCGGGCGGCAGGTCCTGCTGACCGAGCCCCTGTTCTGGGGCAAGCGGCTCAGCGTGATGGAGTTCGACCTGGAGTGGACGCCCCGGCGGGGCTGGCAGCCGACCGCGTCCCGCTCCCGGGTGCTCGACACCACCACCTCGGCCGAGGACCCGGTGATCGTCCGCAAGCTGCGCGACGACCACGAGCGCGTGGTGGCCTACGTGAACTCGAGGATCGGCACGTCCCGGGCCGCGATGTCCGCCGCGACCGCCCGGTACGAGGACACCGCCGTGCTGGACCTCGTCAACCGCGTGCAGGGCGAGGCGCTCAAGGCGGGCCTGGCCGAGGCGCTGCCGGTGCTGTCGCTGGCCTCGCCGTTCAACAAGGCCGCGGCGATCCCGACGGGCGAGGTGTCGGTGCGCGACGTGGCCGGCCTCTACGTCTACGACAACACCCTGCTCGGCGTGCGGCTCACCGGCGCGCAGCTCAAGGACTACCTGGAGCGCTCGGCGGGCTACTTCAAGGCGGTGGGCACGGCCGGACCGCACCAGCCGGACGCGCTGACCAACGCCAACGGCACGCCCGACTACCTCTACGACGTGGCCGCCGGCCTGGACGCGCCGCTGACCTACGACATCGACCTGGCCCGACCGGTCGGGCAGCGGGTGGTGGGCCTGGCCTACGACGGCGCGCCCGTGGCGCCCGACCAGGCGTTCGCGGTGGCGGTGAACAACTACCGGCAGTCCGGCGGCGGCAACTTCCCGCACGTGGCCACCGCCCCGGTGCTGCACAACCAGCAGTTGGAGATCCGGCAGCTGATCATCGAGTGGGTGCGGGAGCACGGCGAGATCGACCCGGCCGCGTTCTCCTCCACGGACTGGCGGCTCGTCGTCGACGGTGTCCCGGTGGTGGTGGCGTGACGCTGTCCGACGTGCTGAAGCCGGGGTTGGACGTGCTGTTCTGCGGGATCAACCCCGGTCTGGTGTCCGCGTCCCGGGGGCAGCACTTCGCCCGGCCGGGCAACCGGTTCTGGCCCGCGCTGCACCTGTCCGGGTTCACCCCGCGCCGGTTCGACCCGTCCGAGCAGGACGAGCTGCTCGACCTCGGGCTGGGCATCACCAACCTGGTGGCGCGGCCGAGCGCGCGGGCCGACGAGCTGACCGCCGAGGAGCTGCGGGCGGGCGGCGAGCGGCTGACCGAGGTGGCGCGGGAGCACCGGCCGAGGTTCGTGGCGGTGGTGGGCGTGACGGCCTACCGGACGGCGTTCGGGCGCAAGGCGGCCAAGGTGGGGCCGCAGCCCGAACTCATCGCGTCGTCGCGGCTGTGGCTGCTGCCGAACCCGAGCGGGCTCAACGCGCACTACCGGCCGGCCGACCTGGCGGAGTTGTTCGGCGAGCTGCGGTCAGAGGTCGCGCAGACCGGCTAACACCCGTTCGAGCAGCGTCAGGTCGGGTCCGCCGGGCGCGGCGGCGTTGTGGTGCGCCGCCACCACGCCCATGCCGATCAGGTCGCCGACGAGCACCCGGGCCACGCCCAGCGGCACCGCCAGCAGTGCGGAGACCTCCGCGACCGACCGCGGTCCGGTCGCGCACATCTCGACGATCGAGCGCTGCTCGGAGGTGCTGTCGCGCAGGGCGGTCGTGATGCCGCCGCCCTCCAGCGAGAGCAGCGTCTCCAGCCGCAGGTCGTAGGCGGCGGACGTGCGACCGCCCGTCCACGCGTAGGGGCGCACCAGCGGCCCGGAGAACTCCTCGACCACCGGCTCCGGTTCGGGCTCGTGGCCGGCCGGCACCACCGGCCACGTGTCGCTCCCGGGGTCGGGCAACGGGACGGTCCCGGCCCACCGCTCCGCCTCCGATCCGCCGGCAGTAGGCTCCCGATGGCGCTCCCTCCCCGTCCCGCCGGCGGCGGGCTGCTCCCCTTCCACCCCGCCGGCAGGAGGCTCCGGACGACGCTCCTCGGGCTCGTCCTTCTCCTCCAGGCTGCGGCGCAGGGCGGCGGAGCCGAACCGGGCGCCCGTGGCGCCCACCTCGCCGCGCAGGGACCGGCGCCGCCTGACCGGCTTCGGCTGTTCGGGTGGTTGTTCCTCCCACCCGCGGCGAAGCGCCTGCGAGCCGAACCGCGCGCCGGTCGCGCCGACCTCGCCGCGCGGCGACCGACGGCGCCCGCGCTCCGCGCCGCCGGTGGGCTCCGGCTCCGACCTGCCTGTGCTCACATCTCGGGAACCTAGACGCCGGCGCGTCCGGCTGATGTCGATCGTGTTTCGAGTCCGTGCAATCCTCGTTAACCAGGTGCCCGTGCGTCCGCACGTGCACCCGTGCGCGATGATGGGCCGGTGCGGATCCGCGAGGTGGAGATCACCGACGACATGATCAGGTTGGGCCAGTTCCTCAAGCTGGCCGGCCTGGCGGACAACGGCGCCCACGCCCGTGAGCTGGTCGAGGCCGAAGAGGTGATGGTCAACGGCCGCCCCGAGACCCGCCGCGGCGCCCAGCTCAAGCACGGCGACGTCGTGGCCGTGGGCCCCGAGAAGGCCCGCCTGGTCACCGCCCGCTGACCCATCCGTGAACGACCGCTCACCCTCCCGAACGCTCAACTCGGGGGTCGCGGAGGTACGACTCGCCGGGCCCGGACGTACGACTCGCCGGGGTGTCCGCGAGTCGTACGTTCGCGACCCCCGTGTCGTACGTTCAGGACCCCCGAGTTGAGCGTTCGGGACAGCGGGGATTGTTCCGGAGAAGTGGTGTTGGTCACCCCTGTCCGGCCGAGTGGGCGGAATTGGTTCACGGCGGTCACCTGAAGTGCCGGTCCCGTTGCGCCGAATAGCTGCTTCCACTCTGTGAAAGGGTGACCCCGGTCCGCCGCGGTGCGGGTTCGCGGGTGGCGCGTCCAGTCCTTTTTCCGCTACTTTCCGCACCTGTCCGATCCGTGCGGGAGAACCCCTGTAACGCGGTGCGGGCGCACAGCGATGGTCCTGGTCCGCCACGTCAAAGGCCACTGTGGACGCCTGCGGACGCCTGTCGCCCGGTGTCGGCGCGGGTTTTTCCGCCCCGTCGGGGGCGGTGACCTGAAGTCACCCGGTGAACCTCCTGGGTGTGCGCCGTGTGCCGCACCGATGAATCAGCATCCGGTCCACCTTCACCGCGTGTGTAACGCGCGACCGGCGTGTGACGAATGACGGTTCGCGAGGCTGAAAAACGCCGACCGCACATTTGCTGCACACCACACGCGGGTCCGTCGGGGATGCCCTGCGAAAGATGCACGTCCGTACCGGCTCAACCGGGGGAGCACCACGATGAGCGAGCAGGTCCAGCACGCGAGGCACAGACCCGTCACCCGGGTCCGGGTCACGCGCCGCACCACGCACCCGACCGTCAGCGGCTGGGAACCCGCCTACCGCTACGGCGTGATCGCCGCCGACGTCCTGTGCACCGTCCTGGTCGTCGTGCTCGCGGGCGCCGTGCTCCAGGCCCGGCACGCCTCCTTCGGGCCGCTGCCGATGCTCGCCCTGGAGGCGGTCACCGTCGCGGTGGTCCTCGGCTCGCTGTTCCTCAACCGGGTCTGGAACCCCATGGTGCTCGGCCAGGGCGCGGAGGAGTTCCGCCGCCTGGGCCGCGGCCTGTTCGGCTCCGTCGTCGCGCTGGGCCTGGGCGCCCTCGCCGCGGGGCTGCCCGGCGCCCGCCTGTGGGTCTTCGTCGTCGGACCGGCCGTCGCGCTGGTCGCGTTCCCGGTCCGCTACGCCCTGCGCCGACCGCTGCACCGGGCCCGCGGCGAGGGCCGCTGCCTGCTGCCGGTGCTGGCCGCGGGCAACGTCGACACCGTCGCCGACCTGATCTCCCGCACCCGCCGCGCCCCGCACCTGGGCTGGCGCGTGGACGCGGTGTGCACCGTCGACGGCCGCGCCGAGATCGGCGTGGAGCTGGAGGGCATCCCGGTCGTGGGCCGCTTCGGCGAGCTGGCCGAGCAGGTGCGCCGCGGCGGCTACCGGATCGTCGCGGTCACGCCCGACGCCTACTGGACGCCCCGCCGGCTCCAGCAGCTGGCCTGGGACCTGGAGGGCACCGGCACCGAGATGGTCGTCGCGCCAGCCCTGATGGACTTCGCCGGTCCCCGCCTGCACGTCACCGGCGTGCTGGGGATGCCGCTGCTGCGGGTGAGCGAGCCGTCGTTCACCGGCTTCCGCCGCGTGGTCAAGGCGACCGTGGACAAGGTCGGCTCGACCCTGCTGCTGGCCCTGCTCAGCCCGGTGCTGCTGGCGGTCGCGGTGGCGATCATGATCGACACCAGGGGGCCGGTGCTCTACAAGCAGCGCCGCGTCGGCAAGGGCGGCGCGACGTTCACCATCCTGAAGTTCCGCACCATGGTCACCGACGCCGACGCGCTGCGCGCGAAGCTCCAGCAGCTCAACGAGGGCGCGGGCGTGCTGTTCAAGATGAAGCACGACCCCCGGGTCACCGCGGTGGGCCGCTTCCTGCGCCGCTACTCCCTCGACGAGCTGCCGCAGCTGCTCAACGTGCTCACCGGCGCGATGTCGCTGGTCGGCCCGAGGCCGCCGCTGCCCGAGGAGAGCGCCAAGTACGGGCCGGACATGCGCCGCCGGCTGCTGGTGAAGCCGGGGCTGACCGGCCTGTGGCAGGTCTCCGGCCGCAGCGACCTGTCCTGGGAGGAGTCCGTGCGGCTCGACCTGCGCTACGTCGAGGACTGGTCGCTGGCCCTGGACGCGCTGATCCTCTGGAAGACCTTCCGCGCCGTGTTCGGCGGGCAGGGGGCGTACTGAGATGACCACCCGGAGCGCCGGCGAGGGCCGCGAGAGGGAGAACGAGATGGACCAGCCGATCGGCATCGCCGTGGTCGGCGCCGGCTACTGGGGTCCGAACCTGGTGCGCAACGCCCAGGCCACCCCCGGGCTCACGCTGCGCTACCTGTGCGACCTGGACACCGAGCGCGCCCGCCGCGTGCTGGGCGACTACTCGACGGTCCGGGTGTCCGGCTCGCTCGACGACGTGCTGGCCGACCCGGCGGTCGACGCGGTCGCCATCGCCACCCCGGCCGCCACCCACCTGCCGGTCGCCCTGGCCGCCCTGCGCGCCGGCAAGCACGTGCTGGTGGAGAAGCCGCTGGCGGCCACCTACGCGGACGGCCTGGAGCTGGTGCGCGAGGCCGAGGACCGCGGCCTGACCCTCATGCTGGACCACACCTTCGTCTACACGCCGACCGTGCAGCACCTGCGGCACCTGGTGCGCGGCGGCGAGCTGGGCACCGTGCAGTACCTCGACTCGGTGCGCATCAACCTCGGCCTCGTGCAGCGGGACGTGGACGTGTTCTGGGACCTCGCGCCCCACGACCTGTCGATCTTCGACGCGATCCTGCCCGACGGCGTGCGCGTCGCCCGGGTCTCCGCGCACGGCTCGGACCCGATCGGCGCGGGCCGCGCCTGCGTCGGCCACCTGACCCTGGAGCTGTCCGACGGCGTGCTGGCCCACGTGCATGTGAACTGGCTGTCCCCGACCAAGATCCGCACCATGGTCGTCGGCGGCTCCCGCCGCACGGTCGTCTGGGACGACCTCAACGCGGTGCAGCGCCTGTCCGTGCACGACCGGGGCGCCGACCGCATCGAGGACGACGAGGACCGCCGCCAGGCGATCATCTCCTACCGCCGAGGCGACACCGTGGCCCCGGCGCTGCCGGAGCGGGAGGCGCTGCGCGGCATGATGGCGGAGTTCGCCGCCTCGATCGCCGAGAAGCGCGCCCCGCTGACCGACGGCTGGTCGGGCCTGCGGGTCCTGGCCACCCTCGAAGCCGCCTCCGCGAGCCTGGCCGCCGGCGGCGCGTTCGTCACCGTCGACCACACCACCCCCACCCGCCTCGTCACCGCGTAAGCACCACCGGAAGGACAGCACCATGTCGGAAGCGGCTCAGCCGATCAGCGGGCAGCGCGCCCTCGTCACCGGAGGGGCGGGCACCATCGGCTCCGCGGTGGTCGACCAGTTGCTCGCCGCCGGCGCCGCCGAGGTGGTGGTGCTGGACAACTTCGTGCGCGGGCGCAGGGAGAACCTGGCCGACGCGACCGCCGCGGCGGGCGACCGGCTCACCGTCGTCGAGGGCGACATCAACGACCGCGGGCTGCTCGCCGAGCTGTCGAAGGGCACCGACCTGGTGTTCCACCTCGCGGCCCTCCGCATCACCCAGTGCGCCGAGGAACCGAGGCTGGCGCTGGAGTGCCTGGTCGACGGCACCTTCACGGTCGTCGAGGTCGCCGCCGCGGCGGGCGTGAAGAAGGTCGTCGCCTCGTCGTCGGCGTCGGTCTACGGCCTGGCCGAGACCTTCCCGACCACCGAGCGCCACCACCCGTACAACAACGACACGTTCTACGGCGCGGCCAAGGCGTTCAACGAGTCGATGCTGCGCAGCTTCAAGGCCATGTACGACCTGGACTACGTGGCGCTGCGCTACTTCAACGTCTACGGCCCCCGCATGGACGCCCACGGCAAGTACACCGAGGTGCTCATCCGCTGGATGGAGCGCATCGCCGCGGGGGAGTCGCCGCTGATCTTCGGCGACGGCGCGCAGACCATGGACTTCGTCCACGTGCACGACATCGCCCGCGCGAACGTCCTGGCGGCCAGGGCCCCGGTCACCGACCAGGTCTACAACATCGCCAGCGCCGAGGAGACCAGCCTCAGGGAGCTGGCCCTGGCGCTGCTGACCGCGATGGACTCGGAACTGCCGCTGGAGCACGGCCCCGAGCGCAAGGTCAACGGCGTCACCCGCCGCCTGGCCGACATCTCCGCCGCGGCCCGCGACCTCGGCTGGAAGCCCGAGATCGGCCTGGTGGACGGGTTGCGCGGACTGGTCGAGTGGTGGGTCGCCCTGGGCGACGACGCCGCCGAGGCGGTCCGGTGATCCCCGTCATGAAGCCCTGGCTGGGCGAGGAGGAGGCGCGGGCGGCCTCCGCCGCCGTGCTGTCCGGCTGGGTCGCGCAGGGCCCGAAGGTGGCCGCGTTCGAGGACGCCTTCGCGCGTCGCGTCGCCGCCCTGCACGCGGTGGCGCTGTCCTCGTGCACCACCGCGCTGCACGTGGCGCTGCACCTGCTCGACATCGGCCCGGACGACGAGGTCGTGGTGCCGTCGCTGTCGTTCATCGCCACCGCCAACGCGGTCCGCTACTGCGGCGCCACGCCGGTGTTCGCCGACGTGGAGCCGGAGACCGGCAACCTGTCCGCGGCGACCGTCGAGCAGGTGCTCACCGAGCGCACCAGGGCGGTGGTCCTGGTGCACCAGGCCGGTGTGCCGGCCGACGTGGAGCAGGTGCGCGCGCTGTGCCGGCCGCGCGGCATCACCGTGGTCGAGGACGCGGCCTGCGCCGCCGGGTCGACCTACCGCGGCGTGCCGGTCGGCGCGGACGCGGAGCTGGCCGCCTGGTCGTTCCACCCGCGCAAGCTGATCACCACCGGCGAGGGCGGGATGCTCACCACGGACCGCGAGCAGTGGGCGGTGCGGGGCAGGCGGCTGCGCGAGCACGGCATGAGCGTCAGCGCGGCGGAGCGGCACAGCGGCGGCGGCGCGGTCGTGGAGAGCTACCTGGAGACCGCGTTCAACTACCGGATGACCGACATCCAGGCCGCGGTGGGCCTGGTGCAGCTGGGGAAGCTGGACGCGATCGTGCGGCGCCGGCGCGAGCTGGCGGCGCGCTACCACGAGTTGCTGGCCGACGTGCCGGGCCTGCGCCTGGTCGGCGACCCCGAGCACGGCACGACCAACTACCAGTCGTTCTGGGTCGTGCTCCCCGAGGACGCCCCGGTGTCGCGCAACGACGTCCTGGCCCGGCTCTCCGCGCGCGGCGTGTCGGCGCGGCGCGGGATCATGGCCTCCCACCTGGAGCCCGCCTACGCGGGTCACCCGCACGTCGACCTGCCGGTGACCGAGGTGTTCACCCGCCGGTCGCTGATCCTCCCGCTCTACCACGACCTGGGCGAAGCCGACCAGCTCACCGTGGTCGACGAGTTCAAGGCGGCGCTGGACCTGCCCCTGGTGTCGCGCTAGCGCCACCGGAAGGACCTCCTCCCACCCGCGGGCGGCCTGCCGCCCGCGGGTGGGGCGCGCCGTGTGCCGACTACTTCCCGTGACCGCGCGCCGGGTGATCGGCAAGCGGCGGAATCCCCCTTGTGCCGGGCTGTAACGCGAGGCGGCACGGCCACGACGATCGGAGCAACAGCGTTGCGCCGGTCGGTGCAGTGTCCAGGTAGTGACTCGCAGTAGTCCTCAGCTCTGTCCGAGAGGTGACCCATGACCGCCCTCCCGTCGCGGGCGAGACCCGCGCTCGCGGTTGACCTGCTGAGGCTGCTGGTGGTGACCGCCCTGGCGGCCTCCCTCCTGGTCGTCGTCGGCGTGTTCCGCGCCCCCGAGGCGGCGGCCGCCCCCTGCACCGCGCCGGTGGTCAACAAGGTCGCGTGCGAGAACGACCGGCAGGGCACCCCGGACTGGCAGGTCGCCTACCGGGACCAGTCGATCCTCGGGTTCACCACGGACATCAGCGCCACCCCCGGCGGCCGCGTCGACTTCAAGATGCTGACCAGCGCGCCCTCCTACTACCTCGACATCTACCGGCTCGGCTGGTACGGCGGCGTCGGCGCGCACTTCAAGCAGCGCATCACCCGCGCCACCCCGCAGAACCAGGACCCCTGCTGGCGCGGCACCGACGGCAGCGCGCTCATCGACTGCGGCAACTGGAACGTGTCGCTGAGCTGGAACGTGCCCGCGGACGCGGTCTCGGGCCTGTACTACGCGCGGGCGCACCGCAACGACACCGGCGCGGAGAACGAGATCGTGTTCGTCGTCCGCGACGACACCAGCACCTCGAAGGTCCTGTTCCAGACGTCGGACTCCACCTGGGTGGCCTACAACCGCTACGGCGGCAACAGCCTGTACTTCGGCGACGGTCCGGGGCAGGGCGGCCAGGCGTACAAGGTGAGCTACAACCGCCCCTACACCGGCGGCGACGGCGACGACAACTTCATCTTCAACGCCGAATACCCGATGCTGCGGTTCCTGGAGCGCAACGGCTACGACCTGAGCTACACCACCGACGTGGACTCGGCGCGCCGCGGGCACCTGATCAGGAACCACCGGGTGTTCATGGCGGTGGGCCACGACGAGTACTGGTCCAACGAGCAGCGCGCGAACGTGGAGGCGGCCCGCGCGGCGGGGGTGCACCTGGCGTTCCTGACCGGCAACGAGATCTTCTGGAAGACCCGCTGGGAACCCTCCATCGACGACACCCGCACGGCCTGGCGGACCATCGCCAGCTACAAGGAGACCAAGGGCACCCAGAGCGACGGGCTGCCCGACTGGACCGGCACCTGGCGCGACCCGCGCTACCCCGAGCAGGACGGCGGCCGTCCCGAGAACGCGTTGCTGGGCAACATCTTCACCGTCAACGGCCGCCGCGACGACTCGCTCCAGGTGCCCGCCGCCTACGGCAAGATGCGGCTGTGGCGGCACACCGACCTCCAGAACATGGCCGCCGGCTCCACCTACACGTTCCAGCCCGGCACCCTCGGCTACGAGTGGAACACGGTCGAGGACAACGGTTTCCAGCCGCCGGGCGTGGCGCAGCTGTCCCGCACCACGGTCGACATGCCCGAGGGCCCGTACGTGCTCCAGAACCACGGCGACCACTACACCCCCGACACCAAGACCCACGCCATCACCTACTACCGGCACCCGAGCGGGTCGCTGGTGTTCGGCGCGGGCACCGTGCAGTGGGCGTGGGGCGTGGACGACGACCACGCCTTCCTGACCAACACCCCCACCTCCGACGTCCGGATGCAGCAGGCCACGGTCAACTTCCTGGCCGACATGGGCGTGGCCGCGACGACCCTCCAGACCGGCCTCGTGCAGGCGACCGCGAGCACCGACGGCGCCGCGCCGACGGTCGCGTTCACCAGCGTCCCGCCGGTGTCGGCGGTCGGCGCCCCCTACACCTTCGGCGGCTCGGTCACCGACACCGGCGGCGGGCGCGTCGCCGGCGTCGAGGTGTCCACCGACGGCGGCACCCGCTGGCACCCCGCGAACTGGCGGGCCGGCCAGGGCACGTGGACCCACACCTACACCCCGGGCACCTCCGGCCCGGCGAGCCTGCGGGTGCGCGCGGTGGACGACTCGGTGAACCTGTCCACCCCGGTGGTCGCCACGCCGGGCGTGAGCGCCCGCACCTGCCCGTGCGGGCTGTGGACCGACGCCGACACCCCCGCCGAGGTCGACAGCGGCGACCCGTCGCCGCTGGAGCTGGGCGTGAAGTGGCGCGCCGCCGGCGACGGCTACGTGCGCGGCGTCCGGTTCTACAAGGGCTCCGCCAACACCGGCACGCACACCGGCTCGCTGTGGTCGGCCGCCGGCGACCAGCTGGCCACCGGCACGTTCGTCAACGAGACCGCGAGCGGCTGGCAGACCCTGGTCTTCGCGCAGCCGGTCCGGGTCTTCGCGGGCACCACCTACGTGGTGTCGTACTTCGCCCCCAAGGGCCGCTACTCCTACGACCTGGAGTACTTCCTGCAACAGCGGCGCACCCTGGAGCCGCTCACCGGCCTGAAGAACGGCGAGAGCGGCCCCAACGGCCTGTTCCGCTTCGGCTCGTCCGGCTTCCCGACGCAGTCCCACTGGGGCAGCAACTACTGGGTCGACGTGGTGTGGGCGCCGGACCCCGGCCCCGACCTGCGCGCGCCGCTGCTGACGGCCACCGCGCCGCTGGCCGGCGAGGGCACCGTCCCGCTCACCCCGCCGGTCTCCGGCACCTACGACGAGGTCGTCGCGCCCGGCTCCGCCCAGTTCACGCTGACCGGCCCGAGCGGCGCGGTGTCCGGCTCGACCGCGCTGTCCAACGGCGACCGGACGATCACCCTCACCCCCGCGCAGCCGCTGGCGCCCAACACCTCCTACACGGCGGCGCTGCGCGTGTCGGACGCGGCGGGCAACCAGTCGGTCCGGACGACCTGGTCGTTCACCACCGGCGCGACCAGGCCCGCGGCGTGCCCCTGCACGATCTGGGACGACTTCGCCCGCCCGGCCGTCTACTCGGCCGACGACGCCACCCCGACCGAGGTGGGCACGAAGGTCCGCTTCAACGGCAAGGGCGAGGTGCTGGGCGTCCGCTTCTTCAAGGGCGCGGGCAACACCGGCACCCACACCGGCACCCTGTGGTCCTCCACCGGCCTGCTCCTGGCGACCGGCACCTTCGAGAACGAGAGCGCCAGCGGCTGGCAGCGGCTGATCTTCGCCGGACCCGTCCAGGTGCAGGCGAACACGACCTACGTCGTGTCCTACCACGCGCCCAACGGCCGCTACTCGGTCACGCCGGGCGGGTTCTCCGGCCAGGGCGCGAGCCACGCGGGCCTGCGGGCGCTCGCCGACGGCGTCGACGGGCCCAACGGCGTCTACCACTACGGCCCCGGCGGCGTGGCGCCGGACAAGACCTACAACGAGACCAACTACTGGGTCGACGTCATCTACCGCAACGGCCTCAACGGCGACACCACGCCGCCCACGTCGACCAACCGCTCGCCGGGGGCCGACGCCACCGGCGTGGCGGTGACGGCCCCGCTGACGGCGACGTTCAGCGAGGCGGTCGACCCGGCCTCCGCGCAGGTCGAGCTGAGCGACCCGCGCGGCGCGAAGCTCACCGGCTCGCTGTCGCTGTCCGGCGACCAGAAGACGATCACCTGGACGCCGTCCGGCAAGCTCGTGCCGAACACCGCCTACACGGCGAGCGTGCTGATCGCCGACGCCAACGGCAACCCGCTGCCGAACCCGATCACCTGGTCGTTCACCACCGCGACCACGTCGATCTGCCCGTGCTCGCTGTTCAGCCCCGCCACCGTGCCCACGGTGCGGTCGGCCGGCGACTCCGGCACCTACGAGCTGGGCGTGCGGTTCACGCCCACCTCGGGCGGCCGGATCACCGGCGTGAAGTTCTACAAGGGCCCCGAGAACACCGGCGCGCACACCGGCGCCCTGTGGTCGCCCACCGGGCAGGAGCTGGTCAGGGGCACGTTCCAGAACGAGACCGCGACCGGCTGGCAGACGCTCACCTTCGCCACCCCGGTCTACGTGACGGCGGGCGCCACCTACACCGCCTCGTACACCACGACCACGGGCCGGTACGCCGTGGACGGCGAGTACTTCGACGGCCACCGGGTGGTCTCCGGGCCGCTGACCGCGCCCGCGGCCGCCGACGGCGGCAACGGCGTCTACCGCGTGGGCACGGGCCACCCGACGAACTCCTACGCGGGCGGCAACTACTGGGTCGACGTGGTGTACCTGCCGAACGAGGACAACACCCCGCCGGTGGTCAACGGGCGCACCCCGCTCGACGGCGCCGGCGAGGTCTCGCGCACCGCGCCGCTGACCGCGAGCTTCGACGAGCCGGTGGACCTCGCCTCGGCGCAGTTCACCCTGGTCGACCAGGGCGGCGCGAAGCTCGCGGGCACGCTGTCGCTGTCGGCGAACCAGCAGCAGGTGACGTGGACGCCCGCGGCGCCGCTGGGCGGTGGCACGGCCTACACGGCGAGCCTGCGCATCGCCGACGTCTACGGCAACGCGATGACCGCGCCGACCACCTGGTCGTTCACCACGACCACCGCCGGGAACTGCCCGTGCTCGCTGTTCAGCGCGGCCACCGTGCCCACCGTGGTGTCGGACGAGGCGACCGGACCCCACGAGCTGGGCGTGCGGTTCGTGCCCTCGGCAGACGGCGAGGTCACCGGCGTCCGGTTCTACAAGGGCGCGGGCAACACCGGCACGCACACCGGCACCCTGTGGTCGGCGACCGGGCAGGAGCTGGCGACCGGCACGTTCGTCGACGAGACCGCCACCGGGTGGCAGGCGCTGGTGTTCGACGAACCGGTGCGGGTCGGCGCGGGCACCACGTACGTGGCGTCCTACCACGCGCCCCACGGCGGGTACTCGGTGGACATCGGGTACTTCATGGGCAACTCGGTGACCAGCCCGCCGCTGAGCGCGCCGGCCAGCGCGGAGGGCATGGCGAACGGCCTGTACAAGGGCGACGGGGCGGGCTTCCCGGAGCAGTCCTACGCGGGCAGCAACTACTGGGTCGACGTCGTGTTCACCACCGGATGAGCGCCGTGCGGGTGGGCGCGACCCCGAGGCCCCTGCTGCTCGTGGGCGGCGGCGGACTGGCCCGCGAGGTCCTCGCGGCGGTCCGCCTCCTCCCGGGGCTGTGGCGCCCCGTGGGCGCGCTGGACGACGACCCGGCGCGCCACGGCGCGGACCTGGACGGCCTGCCGGTGCTCGGCGGGTCGGACCTGGTGCACGAGAGGACCGACGCGGCGGTGCTGGTGTGCGTGGCCAACGCGCACCGGCCCCGCGGCCGGCTGGGCGTGGTGGCCCGGCTCGGCCTGCCGGCCGACCGGTACGCGACCCTGGTCCACCCCGCGGCGTCGGTGGCCGCGGGCACGGCGGTGGGACCGGGCTCGGTCCTGCTGGCCGGGGCGGTGGTGACCGCGCCGCTGCGCCTGGGGGCGCACGTGGTCGCCATGCCGCACGTGCTGATCACCCACGACGACGAGGTGGCCGACGGCGCGACGTTCGCCGGCCGCGCGTCCCTGGGCGGGTCGGTGCGCGTCGGGGAGGGCGCCTACCTCGGGCAGGGCTGTGCGGTCCGGGAAGGCGTGTCGATCGGCGCGGGGGCCGTGGTGGGCATGGGCTCGGTGGTGCTCCACGACGTCCCCGCGGGTGAGGTCTGGGCGGGGAACCCCGCCCGACGACTGCGAGAGGGGAACGGTTCGTGATCGACATCCCGCTGGTGGACCTGCGTGCCCAGCACGACCAGGTGGCCGACGAGGTCGCCGAGGGCTGGGCCGAGGTGCTCAAGACCACCGCCTTCATCGGCGGCCGCCAGGTGGCCGCGTTCGAGGAGGAGTTCGCCTCCTACCAGGGCGTCGCGCACTGCGTCGGCGTCGGCAACGGCACCGACGCGATCGAGCTGGCGCTGCGCGCCCTGGAGGTCGGGCCGGGCGACGAGTGCGTGCTGCCCGCCAACACGTTCATCGCCACCGCCGAGGCGGTGGCCCGCGCCGGCGCCACGCCCGTGCTGGTCGACTGCGTGGCCGACACCGGCCTGATCGACCCGTCGCTGGTGCCCGCCGCGCTGTCGCCGCGCACCAGGGCGCTGCTGCCGGTGCACCTGTACGGCCAGGCCGCGCCCGTGGAGGAGCTGCGCGCGTTCGGCGTGCCGATCGTGGAGGACGCGGCGCAGGCGCAGGGCGCGCGGCGGCACGGCGTGGCCGTCGGCGGTCTCGGCGACCTCGCCGCGACCAGCTTCTACCCGGGCAAGAACCTCGGCGCCTACGGCGACGGCGGCGCGGTGCTGACCTCGTCCGAGGAGCTCGCGGGCGCGGTGCGGCTGCTGCGCGAGCACGGGTCGCCGCGCAAGTACGAGCACACCGTGCTGGGCTTCAACAGCCGGCTGGACACGCTCCAGGCCGTGGTGCTGTCGGCGAAGCTGCGCCGGCTGGAGGGCTGGAACGAGGCCCGGCGCGCGGCGGCCGACCGGTACTCGGCGATGCTGGCCGACGTGCCCGGGGTGGTGCCGCCGGTCGTGCTGGAGGGCAACCTGCCGGTGTGGCACCTGTACGTGGTGCGCGTCGCCGAGCGCGACCGGGTCCTCAAGGCGTTGCACGAGGCCGGGATCGGCGCGGGCATCCACTACCCGACCCCGGTGCACCTGACGGGCGCGTTCGAGTCCCTGGGCCACGCGCCGGGCGACTTCCCGGTGGCCGAGGCGGTGGCGGGGGAGATCCTGTCGCTGCCGCTGTTCCCGGAGATCACCCCGGCGCAGCAGGAGCGCGTCGTGGCGGCGCTGGCCGGGGCCGTGCGGTGAGCGGGGTCTTCGTGCACCCGCGCGGGCTGTGCGAGAGCACCGAGGTCGGCGACGGCACGCGCGTGTGGGCGTTCGCGCACGTGCTGCCCGGTGCCCGGGTCGGCCGGGACTGCAACATCTGCGACGGCGCGTTCGTCGAGGGTGGCGCGGTGCTCGGGGACAACGTGACGGTGAAGAACGGCACGCTGGTGTTCGACGGCGTGGTGTGCGAGGACGACGTGTTCCTCGGGCCGAACGTGCTGTTCACCAACGACCTGCGACCGCGCGCGGCGATCAAGCGCGGCGGCGCGGAGCTGCTGGCCACGGTGGTGCGGCGGGGCGCGACGCTCGGCGCGGGCACCGTGGTGGTGTGCGGGGTGGAGGTCGGCGAGCACGCGTTCGCCGGGGCCGGCTCCGTGGTGACGCGGGACGTGCCGGCGCACGCGTTCGTGGCGGGCAACCCGGCGCGGCACAAGGGCTGGGTGTGCGCCTGCGGGCAGCGCCTGGACGCCGTGCTGGAGTGCCCGGACTGCGGCAACCGCTACGCGGAGGGCGACAAGGGCCTGGTGCCGGCCTGATCGGGTGAGGTGCGCGGTGGGCGGCGCCCGGTCCACGACCGGGCGCCGGCCCGGCGGTTCACCGGCCCGGCCGGGTGGTGAACCACCCGGCCCCCGTCCGCTAGCGGACCGCTCCGCCGGCCCGCACGTCCGCCCGGTCCCGCATCCGCTGCTCCGCGCCCGGCTCGGCCGAGGCGATCCGCAGCGCCGCCCCGGACAGCCCCACCATGGTGAACACCATGCCGGTCGCCACGCCGAAGCTCAGCAGGTCGAACGTCGCCGAGGCGATGCCGCCGACCAGCACCGCCGCCAGCAGGCAGCTGGCCAGGCCCTTCAGGTTCTCGTCGCCGCTGATCAGGCGTGCCCGCACGGTGGCGTAGCAGGCGGTCAGGAACATGCCGACGAGCGCGAACAGCCCCAGGTAGCCGTTCTCGATCAGGGTCAGCAGGAACTGGTTGTCCAGGATCGTGTACTTCGTCGGCAGGAACGTGCTGAAACCCCGGCCCAGCAACGGGTTCAGGTCGATCTGGTCGGCCGCCGCCTCGTAGTCCGCGGTGCGCGCCTTGACGCTGGGGTCGTCCTCGATGTTGGAGAACATGCCGCGGATCGTGCCGAACAGGCCCGGGACGGTGAGGCTCGCGCCGAGGAAGAACGCGGTCCCCATCAGCGCGACGGTCAGCTTGCGGCGGCGGGGGAGCGTGAGGATCAGCACGACGCCCGCCACGGTCATGCCGAGGATGGCGGTGCGGGACAGCGCGGTCAGCCCGCCCAGGCCGACCAGGGCCAGGCACAGCCACCAGCGCAGCTGCGGCGTGCCCTCGTCGCGGGCGCGGAACACGTAGTGCGCGCCCAGCGGCACGGCCATCGCGCACACCAGGCCGTACTCGATGGGGTGGTTGGTGGTGCCGGTGGGGCGGCGGAAGATCGACCGGCTCTCCATCGCCGAGTAGGCGTTCTCCTGGGTGCGCAGGCCGGGCAGGCTCACGTAGGAGGCGAGGTCGATGCCGGCGCCGAACTGGACCAGGCCGACGAACGCGATCAGCGCAGAGCAGGCCAGCACCAGCTTGAGCACCTTGTCCAGGCGCTCGCGGGTGCGGATCGCGTCGCAGGCGAAGATCGCCACGCTGATGGTGGCCACGATGCGGACCATGCCGCTGTCGGCCACGGTCAGCTCGTCCATGGGCAGCCAGCGGCGGGTGGCGACGGCGTAGGTGGCCAGGTGCATGGCCAGGTAGAGGAGGACGGCGGTGCGCAGCGCGTTGCGGCCCTTGCCCATGCCGAGGCTGTCCACCATGTGGGCGGACAGCGACAGCACGCCGAGCACGAGGGCCACCACGAGCGCGGGCGGCAGGGTCATCGGCACGAAGGACAGCACCAGGCGGGCCGGGATCACCAGCAGCGCCAACAGGTAGGCGCAGACGAGCGTGGCACCGTCCGCGCGTTGCCGCACGCGGGTCAGGGCGCTCATCTCACGGGGTGTCTTCGCGGGCGGGCCAGGTCGGCGCGCCGGGCTTCGGCTGGTCCGGTCGGCCGACGGCGGTGATCTTCACCGTCTTCTCGCTGGCCGTGGGCTGGACCTTGACCGTCTGCTCGGCGGCCGTGGGCGCCCTGCGCACGGGCGGGCGCGGCCCGGGTGCGCCCACCGGCTGGTCGGGCCGGCGCGGCTGGCCGGTGACCGGGGGCCGCGCCTGCTGGCCCTGCTGGTTATGCGCCTGCTGCTGACCCTGGCGGTCCTGGCGCTCCTCCGCGACGGCCTCGGCGGTCGGCCCACCGCCGCCCCGTTCGACCTGCTGGGGCCTCGCCCCGCCGTCACCGCCACGGGCGTCGTCCGGACCACGATCACCCGGACCGCCGCCACCACCCGGACCGCCGCCACCACCCGGACCGCCGCCACCCGAACCGCCACCGCCACCACCCGGACCACCGTCGCCGGCGGCCTCCCCGGCGGCAGCGGCTTCCTTGCGCCGCTTGACCTTGCCCATGACGCTGTCCGAGGCGAACGTGACGGCCAGGGTGAACAGCATCATCAGCACGAACCCGGCCCCCGCGTACCGGACCTTCCCGCCGATCTGCGCCTCCGCCGTCGTCGGGTTCACGATCACCTGCGAGGTGATGAACGTCGGCTCCGGGGCGTTGAGCTTGCGCTGCTGCGCCTCCAGTTCCGAGCGGGCGAAGTCCAGCACCGTGGTGACCAGCTTCTCGGCCTCGTCCGGTGACTCGCAGTCGGTCACCACGAACATGAACGGGCCGTTCATGCCGCCGCCGGCGGCGGTGAAGTTCGCGGTCGAGCCCTCGACGATGCCGAGCTTCTCGCGGGTCTTCGGGTCGGCGAGGATCTGGGCGATGATCTGCGAGGTGGTCGACAGGCTGCCGTCGAACGCCAGCAGCGGGTTGATCCTGACCGCTTCCTCGGGGGAGACGTTCTCCGAGAAGGTGCCGCCCGCCGACGGCGAGGTGAACACCATCACACCGGTGGACTCGAAGCGGGTCGGGATCGACACGAAGACCCCCGCCGCCACGCCCACGGCCAGGAGCGCCGACGGCAGCGCGATGTACCAACGCCTCCGCAGGACACGCAGCGCGCCCCAGAAGTCCATCCGTTCCCCGATCCGCGTTTACCCTGCGTAGAGGTGTGCAAGGGTGTTGTTACCCTGAAATCGGTTGGCTTGCGCCTTGTCGTTACAGGTGGTGATGGATTTGGGCTCGCGGCGCGTCGTGCTCGCCGTCGTCGCCATCGTACTGGTCGTCGTGGCGGGCGCGGTCTACGTGATGGCGGTGGCCCGCGAGGGGTCCCGGGTGGCTCCCGCGGCCGCCTCGGCGGGCCGGGGTGACCTGCTCTACGTGGAGCTGGCCGACGGCCGGTCGCGGGTGGAGCAGCTGAGCCTGGCCGACCCCGGCGCGCGCAGCGCCACCGGCCGGACGTGCCAGCGCTTCTACCGCGCGGGCGGCACCGAGGTGTGCCTGCGGCTCGCCGGTCCGGGGCCGACGTACGAGGTGGAGGTGTCGCGCGGCGGGGCGGTGGTGAAGACCGTGCCGCTGCCCGGGATACCGAGCCGCGCCAAGGTGTCGGCGTCCGGCCAGGTGGTCAGCTGGACCTCGTTCGTGACCGGCGACTCGTACGCGGTGCCGGGCGGTTTCTCCACCCGCACCGGGTTCCTGGACCTGCGCAGCGGCGAGGTGGTGGAGAGCCTGGAGGGCTTCGCGGCCGACGTCGAGGGCAGCCCGCACTCGGCGCAGGACACCAACTACTGGGGCCTGACCGTCGGCACCGACGACCGGACCTTCTACGCCACCCTCGCCTCCGGCGGCTTCACCTGGCTCGTGCGGGGCGACCTGCGGACCCGTGCGGTCACGTCGTTGCGCCGCGACGCCGAGTGCCCGTCCCTGTCCCCGGACGGCGCCAGGATCGCCTACAAGAAGCGGATCGGCCGCCTGGGTCCCTGGGACCTGGCCGTGCTGGACCTGGCCACGGGCGCCGAGACCCGCCTGCCAGGCACCGCGGGCGTGGACGACCAGGCCACCTGGCTGGACGACGACACCCTGGCCTTCGCCGCCGTCCCGCGCGACGCCAGGCACCCGGCGGTCCACCTGGTCCCCGCGGACGCCACCACCCCGGCCACCCTCGTCGTCCCCGACGCCACCAGCCCGTCCCCGACCTGACCTCCACGAACCAATCGCGAGTCGTACGTCCAGACCCACCGTGTCGTACGTTCGCGACCCCCGAGTTCAACGTTCACGTCGCTCCGCGCCTGGTCAGCGGTTACCCGTCGGTAACCCAAGCACGGACGCGAACGTTGAACTCACCCGTCCTGAACGTACGACACGGTGGTCGTGAACGTACGACTCGCGCGGGGTTGAACGTGTGACTCGGGGGGTCCGGAGGTACGACACGCGAGGTCTGGACGTACGACTCGCGCGGGGTCAGAGGGAGTGGGTCAGGAGTTTTTCCAGGTGGTGGCCCGCGGCGTCCCAGGAGCGGCCGGAGACGCTGGTGGAGGCGGCCAGGGCGGTGGCGGCGAAGTCCGGGGTGGTGACCACGTCGCTCAGGGCGCGGGCCAGGTCGTGGGGGGTGGCGGGGGCGTAGCGGACGTGGTCGTTGTCGAGGACCACGCGGTTGTGGACGGCGTCGTTGACGACCGGGACGCAGCCGGCGGCCAGCATCTCGTGCGGCACCAGCGAGACGTTGGTCATGGACAGGCTCAGACCGGCGTAGCAGCGGTTGTAGAGGTCGTTGAGCCGGTCCGGGGTGATCAGGCCGTGGTCGACGTGGCGCGGGCCCAGGGAGCCGATCTTCTCGCCGTAGGTGTGGATGGTGACGTCCGGGTGCCGGGCGGCGAAGACCTCCAGGGCCAGCAGGCCGACCTCGATGGCGCGGCGGGGCGCCAGCCGCCGGGCGTAGAACACCACGCCGTCCCGCCGCACGCCCTCGCGCAGGTGGTAGCGGTCCGCGTCGCAGCCGAAGTCGAAGTGGTCGGCGGACATGCCGATCTCGCCGCGCAGCTTGTCCGCCAGGTAGCGGCCGGCGGTGAAGCCGTGGAAGCCCATCCGGTAGGTGTTCTCCGCCAGCGCCGACAGCCCGCCGACCGGGTAGAACCACGGCTCGTAGTCCTGCACGAGGTAGAACCGCCTGCCCGCGCACGGGTCGTTGAACACCGGGTAGGCGGTCATCCACGCGGTGGCGAACACGGCGTGCGCGTCGGCCATCCCGTCCAGCACGTCGAGCACCGGACCGCGGAACCCCGGGTACGCCGACCGGATCACCGGCTCGTGGTCCGCCGCCCGGCTGCCGTACACGTCGTACAGGTACAGCCGGCACGTGTGCCCCAGCGACTCCAGGTGCTCGACCAGCCGGAACATCGTGGTGTGCCCGCCGGAACCGGGCGCCGGCGGCGTGCTGACCCAGTTCACGGTCAGCCGCCCGTCGGCCGGCACGGGCGGCACCACCACCGGCCGCGGCGAGCCGAGGTCCGCGGCGCGCACGTCCTCCAGCCGCACCGGGAACACCTCGGCGCCCGCCCCGAGCCGCCGCGCGGCGTTGTGCAGCGCGCGGACGCCCACCTGGCGCACCCCCTCCTCGCGCACGATGCGCGAGACCTGGTGCGCGCGGCGCTGCAACTGCTGGACGACCCTCACGCTTTGCTCCTCCTCAGCAGCCCCAGCACCTCGTGGCGCAGGGGGAAGACGACGGCGGCGTAGGCCAGCGACGCCAGCGCGCCACCCGCCAGCAGCCGCCACAGCGGTTCCTCGACCACCCACTGCACGCCCACCGCGACCACGACCATCACCGCGCCGCCGAGCACCGGGCGCGCCACGGCCGCACCCAGCACCCGCGCCCGCAGCCCGTAGGGCCGGAACGCCAGCAGGTACGCGGGCACGATGAACACCAGCACGACCACGCTCTGCGCGACCGCCACGCCCCGGATGCCGTCCAGGTGCGCGCCCAGCGCCAGCAGCGGCACCAGCGCGACCAGCCACACCAGGTGGATCACCAGGATGGCCCGCGACCGCCCGGCACTGGCCAGGTAGTCGTACCCCAGCTCCAACGCCACGCGCAGCGCGCCCAGCAGCACCAGCAGCGCCAGCGCCTGAGCGGCGGGCGCCCACCGCTCGCCGTAGACGATCCGCACCAGCGGGTCCGCCAGCGCGGCCAGCAGCACGCACGCGGGCACGGTCGCCAGCGCCAGCAGCCGCAACGCGCGGGCGAACGTCCGCGCGAGCAGCTCCGGGTCGCCCCTGACCTGCGAGAACGCCGCCAGCGACACGCTGCGCACCGGTTGCGAGAACGCCGCCACCGGCCAGTTCGCCAGGTTGACCGCCAGCAGGTAGTACCCCAGCGGCACGGTGCCCAGCACGCTGCCGACCACGATCTGGTCGACGTTGAGCACGCCGAACACCAGCAGGCTCGCCCCGGCCAGCGGCAGGCCGAACGCCAGCAGCTCGCGCGCCTGCCGCGGGTCGAACCCGGGCCGGTAGCGCCGCTCGGTGTAGGCGAACATCACCCCGGCCGACACCAGGTTCACCGCGATGCGCTGCCAGGCCAGGCTCCACGCGCCGAACCCCAGCACCGCGAGCACCACCACCACGGTGGTGCCGACGACGAACCCCGAGGTGTCGGCCACGAACTTGTGGTTCTGCCGGAACTCCCGCTGGAGCAGCGCGCCCGGCACCGCCGACGCCCCCGCCACCACCAGCGACACCGACATGAGCTGGATGACGCCGGTGGCCTGCGGGGTGCCCATGGCGGCGGCGAAGAACGGCGCGCCGACCACGCACGCCAGGCACAGCAGCACGCCCGAGGCGATCGACAGCGTGGTCACCGTCGGCGCCAGCTCGTCGACGGGCTTGTCGCTGCGCACCAGCGCGACGCTCACGCCCATCTCGCTCACGCTGAGCACGATGTTGAGCACCACCAGCGCGACCGCGAACACGCCGAACTGCTCGGGCGCGACCAGCCGGGCGATCAGGACGCCGACGCCGACCTGCCCCAGCCTCTGGAGGAGGCTGTTGACGGCGCTCCACCGGATCGCCGAGGTGACCTTGCGCTCCAGGCCGGCGGTCACTGCCCGCGCCACTTCCACAGCTGCTTGCCGACCAGGCCCCGGCCGCGCTTGACCAGGTGCGAGCCGAGGAACAGCTGGGTGCGGCTGCACACCTTCGGGCCGAGCGCGCGCCGCCGCCGCAACGCCCGGTGCTCGGCCAGCCGCCCGGTGTCGGGGTAGACGCGGCGGGCGAAGTCCTCCAGCTCGGCCACCGGGATCTCGTCGAGCTGGTCGCGGTCGTAGGCGCGCACCGCCCGCCACAGCGCGTCGCGCGCGATCGACCGGTTGGCCAGCGACCGCAGGCGCGCCGGCAGTTCGGGGTGCTCGCGGAAGAACAGGTCGAACACGGCCTGCCGCTGCTCCAGGTCCGCGAACAGCGACGAGAACCGGGTGCGCATCATCGACTGCTGGTGCACCCGGTAGTAGGCGGCGGGCTCGCCCCGCACGTAGCCGATGTCGGACACCGCGGCGATGCGCATCCACATCTCCAGGTCGCCCGCGTGCGGCAGGTCGGGCCGGTAGCCGCCGACCGCCTGCTGCACCGACGTGCGCACCACGGCCTCGGGGGAGGACAGCACGTTCTGACCGGTGCGGCAGCGCGCCTCGACCCAGTCCACCCCGGACCACACCGTGCGGGCGGCGGGGGGCGTGCGCACCTTCGGCAGGGCGTCGTGGTCGCTGTAGTAGACCACCCGCCCGTACACCATGCCGACGCCCGGGTCGGCCTCGAACACCGCGGTCGCGCGGGCGAGCCAGCCCGGCGCCAGCAGGTCGTCGGCCGACAGCAGGACCGAGTAGTCGGCCTTGGCCCACTCCAGCAGGCCCTCGTTGTAGGTCGCGATGTGACCCTTGTTCACCTCGTGGCGGCGGCCCTCGACCCGGGGGTCCCGCACCAGCTCGGCCATGACCTCGGGGGTGTCGTCGTCGGACGTGTCGTCGATGATCAGCACCCGCACGTCCACACCGGCCTGGTCGAGCACGCTGTTCACACAGGCCCGCAGGAACCGCGCGTAGTTGTAGCAGGGGATGACCACGTCGACCGTGGGTCGTGCCGAGGGCTCAGTCACGCCCTACTCATCGTGGGCGACCGCGGATCGTTAACGGTCCGCCCCCGATCCCGATGTACGGGTGACGGGAAGGGGTTCTCGATGGACCACGTTGTGCTGACGCGCTTCAACCTGCCGTCCGTGGGCGCGGAGAGCGTCGTGCGGGCGCGGGAGGGCTGGCTGGTCGAGCGCGTCGGGCTGTTCGAGCGGTACTGCCTGCCCTCGGTGGCGGCGCAGACCTCCTCGAACTTCCGGTGGCTCATCTACTTCGACCCGGAGAGCCCCGGGTGGCTCAGGGACCGGATCACCGCCCACGGCGACGCCTACACGCCGGTGTTCCGCACGCAGGTGAGCCGCGAGGAGCTGGTCGAGGACGTCTCGAAGCTGTTCGCGGTGCGGGGCGAGGGCCTGATCACCACCAACCTCGACAACGACGACGGCCTGGCCGCGGACTTCGTCGCCCGCCTCCAGGCCGACCGGCCGACCGGCCGCCGCACCGCCCTGTACCTGGCGAACGGCCTGGTCAAGAGCCCCGGGGGGCTCTACGCCCACCACGACCCGGACAACGCGTTCGCCTCCCTGCGGGAGAGCTGGGACGACCCGGTCACCTGCTGGGTGGACTGGCACAACCGCCTGCACCGGCACGCCGAGGTGGTGTCGCTGGGCGGCGCGCCCGGCTGGCTCCAGGTCGTGCACGGCGGCAACGTGAGCAACCGCACACGCGGCCGGCTGGTCCCGCCCGCTCCGCACCGGGCGCTGTTCGGCGCCGCGCTGGACGACGTGCCGGAGCCCGCCGCCCGGCTGCTGGCCCGGGACCGGTTCGTCGGGCACCCGCTGCGGGTGGCGCGCGACGGCGCCCGGTACGCGGCCAAGACCGCGGCGATGCGGCTGCTGGGTCCCGGCGGCTTCGAGAAGGCCAAGAAGGCGCTGGCCGCGCGCGGCCGCGCGCGGACGAGCGGCTGAGGGGGACCGGGACGGTGGCCCGCGCACCGGGTCTGCTGGCGGTGCTGGTCCTGACGGCGGCCTGCGTCACCGGGGAGCAGGGCCGCGGGGAATGGGGAGGTGGGGAGCGGGGCGGGGAGGAGGCCGGACCGACCCCGATCCCCTCACCCGCCTACTACCGGAAGTGGGCCAACGGCCCGAACCCCACCGGCGACCGGAACGTCTTCCCGATCACCGTGTGGATGCAGGACCCGTCCGGCGTCGAGCACGGCGAGAAGCTGGGCCGCGCCTTCCCCCGCATCGGCGTCGACCTCGGCATCGGCCTGTGGGAGGACGAGTGGTGGTACCTGCGCCAGGAGGGCCTGTACGAGACCGACTGGCGGGTCTACGTGGACCCGGTGCGCGTCGACACCGTGCTGGCCGACACCGCGCACGCCCGCAACTACGTCGGCTACCTGGTGGCCGACGAACCGGACATGAACAAGGTCTACGGGGACGTGTTCAACCCGGACATGCAGCCCTCGGCGATCCTCGCGGCCGCCGACCGGGTGCGCGCCCGGGACCCGTCGCGGCCCACCTACCTCAACTTCAGCCCGTGGATGGGCACGCCGACCGGTGAGATCGGCTACGGCCACGTCGAGCGGTCCTACGAGGAGGACATGCGCACCTACTGCTCGGCCGCGGACATCGCCTCGGCCGACTACTACGCCTGGACGCACCCCGACCGCAACCACACGGTCGGCGCGTACGCCTACGGCGAGGTGATCGACACCATGCGCAAGTGGTGCGGGCCGGACAAGCCGCTGTACGGGTTCGTGGAGACCGGGCACCCGCACACGCACGGCGAGATCATCGACGCCGACCAGCTGGAGGCGGCGGTGTGGAACACCGTCCTGCACGGCGCCACCGGCATCAACTACTTCGCGCACAGCTTCTACACCGAGGGCCGCGGCGAGTACTCCAGCGTGCTGACCCGCCCGGAGATCACGCGGCGGGTGACGGAGGTCAACGCGCGGCTCAAATCGCTCGCGCCCGTGCTCAACGCGCCCGACGAGCCGGGCGTGCGGGCGGCCGCCGACAGCGGCATCCCGGTCGCCGTGCTGCACAAGCGGGTCGACGGCGCCACGTGGGTGCTGGCGCAGACCGACGGGAACCGGACCCACCCCCGGAGCCTCGCGGCCCGGGTGACGCTGACCGTGCCGGTCCGGGAGGGCACGGCGACCGTGGTCGGCGAGGACCGGACCGTGCCCATCCGCGACGGCCGGATCGTCGACGACTTCGCCCCGTACGGGGTGCACATCTACCGGTTCTGAAACCCTGGAGGCAGACAGTGCTGTCCACATCCCCGCGAGCGCTGGGCGGGGTGGTCGCCCTGGGGGCGGCGCTGCTGCTCGCGGCGCCCAGCGCGACCGCCGCGCCGACGACCCCGGCGGGCCGCCGCCGCGCCGACGACCGCCGCGCCGACCCGCGTGCTCGGGTACGTGGCCAACAACGGCGGCGGCGTGTCCGTGCTGGACACCGCCACCGACGCGGTCACGACCACGCTCGGCGACTCCGCCGACGGCTCGCCCTACGGGGTGGGCGTCGCGTTCGACGGCGCGCGCGCCTACGTGACCAACGTGCGCGACAACACCCTGACCGTCATCGACACGCCGACCAACACCGTGGACGCGCGGGTGCCGGTGGGCGACGGCCCGGCCGGTGTCGTGGTCTCGCCCGACGGCGGCCACGCCTACGTGTCGAACTACCGGGCGGGCACGGTGTCCGTGGTCGACGCGGCCACGCTCACCACGACCGAGACCATCCCGGTCGGCCCGAACGCCGACGGCGTGGCGATCAGCCCGGACGGCGGCCGGCTGTACGTGGCGCACGACGTGGCCGGCCCCGGCACGGTGTCCGTGGTGGACACCGCCACCAACACCGAGGTCGCGGAGATCCCCACCGGCTCCACCCCGACCGCGCTGGCGGTGACCCCGGACGGCGCCAGGCTGCTGGTGGTCAACAAGGCGTCCAACGACGTGGCGGTGGTGAGCACGGCGACGAACGCGGTGCTCGGCAGGGTCCCGGTCGGCTTCATCCCGCACGGCATCGCGGTCTCGCCCGACGGCTCCCGCGCGTTCGTCACCAACAGCGAGGGCCACACCCTGTCCGTGGTCGAGGTCGACACCCTCACGCACGTCGCGCAGGTCCCGGTGGGCCGTCGCCCGATCAGCGTCGCCCTCACCCCGGACGGCTCCCGCGCCTACGTGACGAACTTCCTCGGCGGCACGGTGTCCGTCGTGGACACCGCGACCCTGGCCGTGACCGGGACGGTGCCGGTCGGGGTGAACCCGGTGGGCATCGCGATCCACGCCGTGCCGCCCGCGTCGACCGAGCTCACCGCCGGCCACGCCCAGCTCCAGCTGCGGCTGCTGCTCGGCTTCACCGTGCGCGGCCTGGACGCCAGGCTCGTCGAGTCGCACACCGGCCGTCCCGTCGTCGGCGAGCGGGTGGCGTTCCGCACCGTCAAGGGCCACCCGCTGTGCGCGGCCACCACCGACGACCGGGGCGTGGCCAGGTGCGACGCCCGGGTGCCGCTGCTGGTCGGCCTGGACACGCTCCTGCGCGGCCACACCGCCGGTTTCGCCGGCGACACCGAGCACGGCAGGTCCGTCTCGCACGGCCACACCACCCTGCTCTGACCCCGTCCCCCTGATCTCGCCCGGGAAAATCCCCGTGGCGCCCTCCCCGCGAGGAGGGCGCCACGGGTTTCCCCACCACGGGGTCTCTAGGCCCCCAGCCGCCAGGCCACCACCACGGCCACCAGCAGCGCGCCGATCGCCACGTGCACGGCGGTGCCGAACGCGGCGTACTGGAGCAGGAAGCCGAACGCCACCGAGGACGCGAACCGGGCCAGCGCCTGCCCCGTCTGCACCACCGCCAGCCCCGAGGCCCGCAGCGTCTCCGGCACCAGCGCGCTCACCCGCGCCGACAGCACGCCGTCGGTGGCGGCGTAGAACAGGCCGTGCAGCAGCAGCGCCGCGCCCGCGCCGAGGTAGCCGGTGCCGGGCACGAGCAGCACCGCGTACACGCCCAGCAGCAGCACGTGCCCCACCAGGAACACCGGCCACCGGCCGACCCGGTCGGCCAGCCTGCCCACGGGCGCGGCGGCGACCAGGAACACCAGCGCGGTGCCCAGCGGGAACAGCGCCAGCAGGTGCAGCGGCGCGCCGGTGGCCCGCTGCACCAGGATGAACACGAACGCGTCGGACAGCGTCGCCAGGCCCAGCACCGCCGAGGCGACCGCCACCCTCCGGTACCCGGCGCCCCGCAGCAGCGCCAGCCCGGCCCGGACCGACGGCTTCGGCCCGGCGGGCGCGGGCGCCGGGTTCTCCCGCACGAACGCCACCAGCACGATCAGCCCCACCACGGCGAAGCAGGCGCTGACCGCGAACACCGGGCCGGCGACCGTGCCGATGCCGTACAGCAGCAGGAACGTCACCAGGGGCCCGAGCAGCGCCCCGACCGTGTCCATGGTGCGGTGCAGGCCGAACGCCGCGCCCAGCCGGTCCGGCGGGGTGGCCAGCGAGATCAGGGCGTCGCGCGGCGCGGTGCGCAGGCCCTTGCCCGCGCGGTCGGCGGCCATCGCCGCGCCGATCCCGAACGCCGACGCGCCCACCACCGGGAAGATGAGCTTCGTCACCGCCGACAGCCCGTAACCGACCGCGGCGACCGCCTTGTGCCGACGGGTGCGGTCCGACAGGTGCCCGCCGACGAGCCGCAGCACCGCCGTCGCCCCCGTGTACAGCCCGTCGAGGAAGCCGAACTGCGCGTAGCTCATGTTGAGCGTGACGAGCAGGTAGACCGGCATGAACGCGGTCACCATCTCGGCCGACACGTCGGTCAGCAGGCTCACCGCCCCCAGCGCCACCACGGTGCCGGGGACCTTGCCCCTGACCTGCTCGCGGGGCCGGGCGGACGCGACGTACATGCCTCGGATATCGGCTACGGGCGGTGACCGTTACCGGGGCGGGGTCGCCGTAACGGCGTCCGCGCCCCCGCCGATGACGCGGGTATGCCGGAGATCTCACAGGCCCGCGTCCGGGTGGGCGCCGTCGACGTGTGGGCCGTGCCCGAGTCCGGCCTGGCCGAGCACGTCGCCGCCGCGTGGCGGCGCGCCGAGGGCGGCGCGATCGTCACGGCCAACGTGGACATCGTGCGCGCCGCCACCCTCGACCCCGCGCTGGCCGCGCTCGTCGCCGAGTCGGAGGTCGTGGTCGCCGACGGGATGCCCGTGGTGTGGGCGGGCCGGCTGGCGGGCGTGCCCGTGCCGGAGCGGGTCACCGGCTCGTCGCTGGTGTTCACCCTCGCCGGGGTCGCCGCCCGCGAGGACCGCTCGGTCTACCTGCTGGGCGGTGACCCGGGCGTCCCGGAGAAGGCCGCCGACGCGCTCGTGGCCCGGTTCCCGGGGCTGCGCGTGGCGGGCACGGACTCGCCGCCGTTCGGCTTCCACACCTCCGCCGAGCTGACCGCCGAGGCGGTCGCCGCCGCGGTGGAGGCCAAGCCCGACCTGGTGCTGGTGGGCCTCGGGTTCCCCAAGCAGGAGCGCCTCATCCGGCTGCTGCGCGCGGAGCTGCCCGAGACCTGGTTCCTGGGCTGCGGCGCGGGCATCCCGATGGCCGCGGGCGAGTTCCGCCGCGCCTCGGGCGTGGTGCAGAAGGTCGGCGCCGAGTGGCTGCACCGCCTCGCGCTCGAACCGCGCCGCCTGGCCAAGCGCTACCTGCGCGACGACCTGCCGTTCGCGTTCCGCCTGCTCGGGGGCGCGCTGCGCACCCGGTTCCGCCGTCCGGGGGAGTAGAAGTGCCGCTTGCCGTGGTCGTGGTGACCTACCACAGCGCCGACATCGTCGAGGACTGCCTCAGATCGGTGGCCGCCGCGCTGGAGTCCATCCCGGACGGTCGTGTCGTGGTGGTGGACAACGCCTCCACCGACGACACCCTGGAGGTGGTCGCGCGGGTCGCGCCCGACGCCCAGGTCGTCGCGCGCCCCACCAACGACGGGTTCGCCGCGGGCGTCAACGCGGGATTCGCCGCCGCGCCCGACTGCGACGTCCTCGTGCTCAACCCGGACGTCCGCCTCGAACCGGACGCGATCGCGCTGCTGCGCACGGCCCTGGCACAGCCCGGCACGGGCGTCGCCGCGCCGCGCCTGAGCAACGTCGACGGCTCGCCGCAGCTGTCGTTGCGGCGGGCACCCACCCCGCTGCGCTCCCTGGGCGAGGCCGTGCTCGGCGGCACCCGCGCCGGCCGGCACGATGCGCTGGGCGAGCTGGTCTCCGACCACCGCCGGTACGCGACCCCGGGCACCGTCGACTGGGCGACCGGCGCGGCCTGGCTGATCTCCCGCGAGGCCCGCGAGGCCACCGGCGTGCTGGAGGAGCGGTACTTCCTGTACTCGGAGGAGACCGAGTACATGCTGCGCCTGGGGGAGCGCGGGTACTCCGTCCGCTACGAGCCGCGGGCGCGGGCCGTGCACTTCGGCGGCGAGCAGTCCACCTCGCCGGTGCTGTGGTCGATGGCCACCACGAACCGGGTGCGGATGGCCCGCGAGCGCCACGGCCGCCCGCGCGCGTTCCTGATGTGGCTCGCCGTCCTGCTCAACGAGGTGCTGCGCGCCCCCCGCCACGCCAAGCACCGCACGGCGGTGCGGGACCTGCTGCGCTGGCGGCGCTGGCCCGCCCGCCCCGGGCAGGGCCCGGAGCACGGCTGGATCTGCTTCTCCGCGCAGGACTGGTGGTACCACAACCGGGCGCACTCGGACTTCCAGCTGATGCGGTCGATGGCCGGGCACCGCCGGGTGCTGGTGGTCAACAGCATCGGGATGCGGATGCCGACCCGGGGCAACAGCACCCACGTGGCCCGGCGCATCCTGCGCAAGCTGCGCAGCGTGGCCAAGTTCGTGCGCCGGCCCATGCCCGACTTCTACGTGATGTCCCCGCTGCCGCTGCCGTTCTACGGCTCGCCGTTCCTGCGCCGCGTCAACGCCGTCCTGGTCCGCGCCCAGGTGCGCCTGGTCGCCACCGCCCTGCGCCTGCACACCCCGGTGATCATGGTCACCATCCCGACCGCGTGGGACGTGGTCGCCCCGATGCGCCGGCACCGCCTGGTCTTCAACCGCTCGGACCGGCACTCGGACTTCCCCGAGGCCGACCGCGCGTCCATCGAGGTCCTGGAGCGCCAACTCCTCACCCACGCCGACCACGTCGTCTACGTCTCCCACGCCCTGATGGCCGAGGAGGCGCCGCTCACCGGCTCCCGCGCCCACTTCCTGGACCACGGCGTGGACGTGGACCACTTCACCGCCCGCCCGGAGCACGAGCGGCCCGACGACATCCGCGCCGTGCCCGGCCCGCGCATCGGCTTCTTCGGCGCCCTGGACGACTTCGTGGTGGACTTCGACCTGCTGGAACGGGTCGCCGCCGAGCTGCCCGACGCCTCCCTGGTGCTGATCGGCGACGCCACCCACCCCATGGAGCGCTTCGACAAGTACCCCAACGTCCACTGGCTGGGCTTCCGCCCCTACAGCCTCATCCCGGCCTACGGCTCGGCGTTCGACGTGGCGATCATGCCGTGGCAGGACAACAGCTGGATCCGGCACTCCAACCCGATCAAGCTCAAGGAGTACCTGGCCCTGGGCCTGCCGGTGGTCAGCACCGACTTCGCCGAACTGGCCGCCTACACCGGCCGCGTCCACGCCGCCACCTCCCACACGGACTTCGTCGAGGCCATCCGCACCGCCCTGACCACCCTCGCCTCCCCTCCCCCCACCCCTCCCC